>NZ_PYVV01000009.1:0-202672 GCF_003056325.1 Halomonas sp. BN3-1
GCGCGGCTTCTCATCGAGGGCCGGGCGCCAGTGATGCGTGCCCATCGAGAGCCCGAATACATTGGCGCAAGCCCACTTTGTCAATGTCGTAGATCCACGTTGCAAAAGCCAGGCTGACCATACATTTCGTATGCATGGGGCAGACCCCGCTTTTTATATGTGGGGCCGCACTGCGTGCGGTCCGGCCGCTCGCAGGCTCGCGTCGTTCGTCACCCCTTGCAGCTTCGCTGCAAAAGCTCGGGGTGACTCACCCCCATGCGACTACCCTGTCGGGAACAGGGGAGAACCGCCGCAGGCGGGCCTTGAGGAACGAAGGGCGAGTCTCAGGGATGAGACGAGTAGAAACATTGTTACCTTGGTGGCGTCATCCGGCAGTCTTCAGGGGCAGAGCGGCGGCCTGGGCGGGCGCAGTAGATCAGAAGGTCGGCCCGTCCGTCAGGTATCGATTCAAAAGAAGGCCCAATTCCGAGAGGAGTTGGGCCTTCTTTTGTGTAAAGAGTCGTACCCGCGCCACCGGTGAGCGCCATCGCCTGGACGTTTGCGTGCCGGATGCGCTGCACCCGGGACAGGGCTACCTCGATAGCCTGTTCGCCATCAGCCCCTAGCTGTGAGGGGGCGACGGCTAACTGCCGCCGCGGATTGAGCGGTGCATCAACGACTATCAGGCACGACTTGTACAGGCCTGTCTTCCCAGTTCGTGCTGTTTGGCGGCGAGGACCAGGGCAGTGTGGGGTGGCCAGCAGCATGTCTAGTCATCGAGCAGCTAAGCCATCGCTATCACCGGAATCTTCCACCAGAAGGGGAGAGTCGGCGACCGACAAACTTGATTTAGGCTTGTGCGATACGCGGGTTGAAGCACGGCGGCTGGACCTCCATCTTGTACAAGCACGTGACAGATAGAGTCGATTGTCTAATTTATCGATCCATGGAGGATGTCATGACGCAGCAAGTGGAAGGCAAACGTGTCGCGATTCTCGCCACCCACGGTTTCGAGGAGTCGGAGCTGGCGGTACCCAAGGCGAAGCTTCAGCAGCAGGGCATCGTGGTGCACGTGGTCTCCCCGGAGGCCAAGGGCATCAAGGCCTGGGCAGAAAACGACTGGGGCGACACCTACGACGTCGACGTGGCCCTGGATGATGTCAGCGAACATGACTATCACGCCTTGGTGTTGCCTGGCGGCCTGTTCAATCCCGACGCCCTGCGCCAGGACGAGAAGGCCTTGAGCTTCGTCAATGCTTTCTTCCAGGCACACAAGCCGGTGGCAGCGATCTGCCACGCCCCCTGGATCCTGATCAACGCCGGAGTGGTGGAAGGTCGCAGGCTGACCTCCTACCCGAGTGTCGAACAGGATCTGCGCAATGCAGGCGCCGACTGGGTCGACGAGCAGGTGGTGGTGGATAACGGCCTGGTGACCAGCCGCAAGCCCGATGACCTGGATATCTTCTGCCATAAGCTGGTCGAGGAGATCCACGAAGGGCGCCACGAGAAGCAGCACGCCTGATTTCGCTCAGCACGGCAAGCTGGCCGAAGAAAAGAGGCCCCCGGCGATATGGTCGCCGGGGGCCTGTTGCGTGTCGAGGTGGTGTTGGCTGGTGATGTAGCCGAGCCAGTTCGACGGGCTAGTTCGAAGGGCTGGTTCGATGGGCCTATTTGACGGTGGAAGAAGCGTTCATTGATGGAGTGACCGAATCGGTCTGTTCCTCGCCAGTGGGCTCGATGCGCTTTACGCCGAACCAGCCGGTCCAGGGCCCGATCATCGCCAGCAGGATCGAGAAGACGATGCCCAGGTAGTTGAACAGCGCCCAGGGAGCGTAGTCGAGGGTGGCGACACCCAGGGTGCCAGCCATATAGACCGCGGAGACGGTCCAGGGGGCCAGCGGCTCGGGAATCATGCCGCCGTCTTCCATGCTGCGCGACAGGTTGAGCTGATGCAGACCTCGCTTGCGATACTGCTCGGCGAACAGCTCACGGGTCAGGAAGAAGGTTACATAGCTGTTGCCGGTGGCCAGGATGATGGTGCTGCTGGCCGCCAATGAGGCCAGGATGGTGCCGCGGGCGGAGCGCACGTAGGCCAGGCTGCGATCAAGCACGACCTTGAGGATGCCGGCGGCCTCCAGCGCCGAGGCAAAGAAGAAGGCACACAGCGCGAACAGCACTGCCCCGTGCATGCTGTAGAGCCCGCCACGGTTCAGCAGGCTGACCAGTGCCGGGGGCAGGGTGGCGACGTCCAGGCCCGGGTTGAAGCCGGCCAGCAGGCTGACGTTGAAGCCCGAGACTGCGGCCTTGGCCACCGCCTCGGGACTGGCGCCCTGGAGCAGTATCGCCAGCAGGGCGGCGCAGGCCGAGGCCAGGAACAGTACCACCAGGGTCGGTTTCTTGCGCACCGAGCCGAACAGCACGATGGCCACCGGCAGCAGCAACAGGAAATTCAGCTGATAGAGCCCACCGATGGTCTCGGCGCTGGCGGCGATGGCCTCGGGGGTGCCCTCTGCCAGGTCCATGTTGAGACCGAGGATCAGGTAGACCACCGCGGCCACCACGCTGGCGGGCAGCGAGGTGTACATCAGGTGACGGATGTGTCGGTACAGGTCCTCGCCCACCACCATGGAGGCCATGATGGTGGTGTCCGATAGGGGCGATAGCTTGTCGCCGAAATAGGCGCCTGAGAGCACCGCGCCGGCGGTGATCGCCAGGTTGATGTCCATGGCCGCAGCGATGCCCATGATGGCCACCCCCAGGGTCCCGGCGGAGCCCCAGGAGGTGCCAGTGAAGGTGGAGACGATGGCGGTGCCGAAGAACGCCATGACGTAGAGGTAACGGGGGTCGATCAGCTCGAGACCATGGTAGATGAAGTAGGGAATGGTGCCCGAGATCATCCAGGTGCCGATGATGATGCCGATGCTGTAGAGCACCAGCAGGGCGGACAGGGCGGTGCGGACCTTGTTGCCCATGATGTCCATGACACCATCCCAGGTCCCGCCGTGCAGCAGGCTGAACAGGGTGGCGGCAGCGCCCAGGGTGATCAGCACAAGTTCGGTGGGAAGGCCCGCCACCACGATGCCGTAGACGATGGCAAAGGCGATGGCGGTCAGCAGTATCAGGGATGGAACAAGACCAGGTTGTCGTTGTGTCGCTGGCATGGGATGTCCTCCTCGTGGTGATCAGCGGTCGAGCGCGGCGAACCCCCGCTCGAGATCGGCGATGATGTCGTCGATGTCTTCAAGCCCGATGGCCAGACGAATCAGCGGCTGGCCGCTGCCGTCGGGGCGCATGGGAGACAGTGCGAGACTCTCGTAGCCGCCCCAGCTGACGCCGATGCGCATCAGTTTGAGGGCGTCGATGAACCCCGCGATGCGCGGGTAGCTGGGCTGGTGAAGTGCAAAGCTGAGCAGGCCAGAATGTCCGCGCAGCTGGCGGGTGGCCCAGTCGGCGGCGACGCCTTCGGCGAGGCTTGGGTGATGCACCGCTGCGACCTGCGGATGGTCAGCGAGAAAACGTGCGACCGTCAGGGCATTGCGCTGATGCTCGGCCATGCGCACCGGCAAGGTGCGTAGACCGCGCAGGATCAGCGAGGCGCTGTGGGGCGACAGGGCCGCACCGAGCAACTGGTGGCCGTTGGCGAAGAGGCGGTCGATCAACTCGGCGTCGGCGATGACTGCGCCGCCGACCACGTCGCTGTGCCCGCCGATGTACTTCGACAGCGAATGCACCACCACATCGATGCCGTGGGTGAGCGGCTTCTGGAACAGCGGGGTGGCCCAGGTGTTGTCGATCAGCGTGAGGATGCCGCGTTCCCGGGCGATGGCGGAGATGGCCTCGAGGTCGGCCAGCTCCATGCGCAGCGATGACGGACTCTCGATGTAGATCAGGCGGGTCTCTGGCCGAAGATGATCGCTCACGTCCTGATCACCGCCAATGCCTTCGTGGCTGACGCCGTAGCGGGCCATATGGTCGAGCAGTTCGACGCTGGGGCCGTAGGTCTGGTTGATGCGCAGAACGTGGTCGCCGTGCTTCAACAGCGAGAATAGCGTGGCGGAGATGGCGCCCATGCCGGAGGCAAAGGCCTTGCAGGCCTGGCCGCGTTCCAGCGCCGCCAGCTTGTCTTCCAGAAGCTTGATGGTGGGATTGAGCCCGCGGCTGTAGATGAAATTTTCGCGCTCGGCCAGCTGGGCACGGCTGAAGCTCTCGAGGTTCGGGAAGGTGAAGATGCTGGTCTGGTAGACGGGAGGTGCCACGGCGCCGTGATGATCCTGGCGCTGTTCGAAGGCGTGACTACAGATATGGCGATCCTGTGGGTCCACGGTGCGGTCTCCGCAAGCAGGGTGGATTGAGCTATCAGCCTGTCTGATAGCTAAGCTAGCACGGCCCTGCCGGCCCCACAATTGATCCAGAAGAGGTTTGCCGTTACCGTCGATCAAGCCCCAAGACGCCTTTCCTGCCTGGATGCCAACGTCATGAAACGACTCTACTTATCGGACACCGTCGCCGGAGAGATCAGCGCCTATATCGCCAAGGAGCAGTTGGCGCCGGGGGCGCGCCTACCTTCGGTGGGGGAGTGGATGGAGCGCCTTGAGGTAGGCCGATCTACCCTCCGGGAGGGCCTCAAGAAGCTCCAGGCCGAGGGCATCATCGAGGTGGTCAACGGCAAGGGGATCTTCGTCAGCGAGCAGCGGACCTTTCAACTGCTGGCGAGTCTTGGCATCCACGACGCCAGGGCGCATCTGCTGGAGATGCTCGAGGTTCGCCAGGCGCTGGAGGCCCAGGCCATCCTGCTGGCCGTGAGGCACGCCGAAGAGGCCGCCTTCGAGGCCATGGCCGGCCACCTGGATGACTATCGACGCGCGCGGGAAAAGGAGGACTTCCTCGCGGTCAGCGAGGCCGACGCGGCTTTTCACCTGGCGATCTATCAGGCCTGCGGCAATCGCGTACTGGTCGGACTGATCCAGATGATGCACGACGAGCTGTACCTGTCCTGGGACTCGCCGGACGATCGTCATGGAGTGTTTGACGCAAGCTTTGCCCACCACGAAGACCTGCTCGAGGCCATGCGTAGGGGGGATGAAGCGGCCGCCCTGGCTGCCTTCGAGAACCTGATCGGTGCCACGCGCAAGAGCGTCGAAGCCATGGTGTCCTGAGAGCGCCGGCCTGGTGGCTGGTTCGTTGCGCTTGCAGCAATAGCGTACAGGGCGGGCTTCGCCAATCAGCTCTTGCTGCTTCGATGCAGCGAGCGCCAAGCAGTGGTCGGTCAGCAGGCCGCCGGCATTGGCGTTGTGGACGACTTTCGAGACCAGGCTCGGGCATTTCCACGTGGCGCCATTCGAACAGAGTGGCGGAAGCTTGCATGGTGCCTTTTTCCTGTTGCTCGCCACCGCCCGCCGGTGCTCGTAACACCTGGAGGAGTTGCTCAGAGGCACACCCACAGGAGTGTTGCAGGCGCGTGGATTTCCGGCGACAGGCGACATTCGATAGACTATGCCCTTTTCCCGTGGAAGGGGCGAGGGATGACCATTGGTGAGCTGATCCGGCTGTTGAGTGACGGTGAGTTCCACTCCGGCCAGCAGCTGGGGGAAAAGCTGGGCGTGTCGCGGGCAGCGGTGTGGAAACAGCTGCGCAAGCTGGAGGATCTCGGCATTCCCATGGAGGCGGTCAAGGGACAGGGATATCGTCTGGCCGAACCCCTTGAGCTGCTCGATGGGCCCTCGGTGGTGGCCGCGCTGTCACGCGAGTCGCGTCGGCACCTCTCGCGCCTCTTCGTGGAAGATACCTTGCCCTCGAGCAACGAGTTCCTGCGCGAGCGTTTTCGTCAGGGAGCGGGGCACGCTGAGGCCTGCCTGGTCGAGCAGCAGAGCGCCGGCCGTGGCCGGCGCGGGCGTACCTGGACGACCCCCTGGGGGCGCACGCTGATGTGCTCCGTGGGCTGGCGCTTCGATGCGGGTGTCGCTGCCCTGGAAGGGCTTAGCCTGGCCATCGGCGTGGTGCTGGCCCAGGTGCTGGAGCGCCATGGACTCAAGCCTGGGTTGAAGTGGCCCAACGACGTGCTGTTGCCCTTGGGGCCGCAAGGATCGGCTCAGCAGGGATTGGATGAGCAGGGGGTGGGTCAGCAGGGCTTTGGCAAGCTGGCCGGTATTCTGGTCGAGATGAGCGGTGACGCCGCCGGTCCCTGCGAGGTGGTGCTCGGCATGGGCATCAACGTGGATTTGCCGGAGAGCTTCCGGGCGAAGATCGATCAGCCGGTCGCTTGTGTGCATGATCAGGCTCCTGGACTATCCCGTAACGTGCTGGCGGCCGAATTGCTGGACGGCCTGCTGGCCATGCTGGCAGGTTTCGAGGAGCAGGGGTTCGATGCCTGGCGCGACGCCTGGAACGCACGTCACGCCTTTGCCGGTTGGGACATCGAAATCATTCGAGGGGAGCAGCGCGAGCTGGCTCGGGCAGGAGATGTGGATGGCAGTGGCAATCTCTGGGTGCGCAAGGGGGCTGACGGAGAGCGGCAAGAGCGTCTGGTGGGAGGAGAGATCAGCGTGCGGGCTCGCCCATGATTCTTGATCTGGATATCGGCAATACCCTGTCCAAGTGGCGCCTCAAGGACGCTGACAGCAGCGAGATTCGCTCCCGGGGCGCGGTGTGGACCCGGGAGGAGTGGAAGCCCGGGTCGGACATTCCCGACCTCGACGTGGTCGAGACGGTGCGCATTTCCAGCGTGGCCAGGCGTTCGGTGCTGGCGCAGACCGAGTCGCTGCTCAAGGACCGGGTGCGTTCCGTGCACGTGGCGCGCTCCTGCCACGAAGCGCTGGGTGTCACCAACGGCTATCACGAGCCGGGTCGACTGGGCGTGGATCGCTGGATGGGGGTACTGGCCGG
The DNA here is from genome assembly GCF_003056325.1 of Halomonas sp. BN3-1. NCBI lineage: Bacteria > Pseudomonadati > Pseudomonadota > Gammaproteobacteria > Oceanospirillales > Halomonadaceae > Halomonas > Halomonas sp. BN3-1. Next base: position 6,862 of record NZ_PYVV01000009.1, read on the forward strand.
CTATCAGCTCGCCGGTGCCAGTTGCACGGTGGACTGTGGCAGCGCCATCACCATCGACTTCGTGCTGCCAGGCGGGCGTCATCTCGGGGGGTACATCCTGCCGGGGCTGCGTCTGATGAAAGAAAGCCTGAAGCTGGGCACCCGCAACGTGGCCATCGACCCGGACAGCGAGGCAGACGAGCTGCTGGCTCCTGGACGGCGCACGGTGGAGGCGGTCAATCACGGTATCTACATGGCCGCTGTCAGCGCGGTCAATCGGATCTATAGCGAGGTCTGCGACCGTGAAGGGGTAGCGCTGCCGATGCTGGTCACCGGCGGTGATGCCAGGGTGGTGTCTCGTGGTATTCGCGTACCCCACGCGATCTGGCCGGACATGGTCTACGCAGGCCTGGAAGCGTGCTTTCCGCTGACCGCGGCCGAACGTGCCGGCAAGATGGCGGGGGCGCCGGTGCCGCCGGCGCCCGTAGCGCTGGAAAAGATCCGCGCGGGTTTGGCGTTTTCGATGCTGCTGTAGGGCTCGGCTTGGCATGGTCAGGCTGGCTGGCGCATGGCTCTGCTGGAAGCGGCTCTCTGTCCCGACCCTGACCGCGGCGGAGCGTGCCGGCAAGATGGCGGGGGCGCCGGTGCCGCCGGCGCCCGTAGCGCTGGAAAAGATCCGCGCGGACCTGGCTTTCTCGATGCTGCTGTAAGGCTCGGCTTGGCATGGCCAAGCTGGCTGGCGGCATGACCGTGCTGGAGGCGGCGCTCTTTTCCGGCCCTGACCGCGGTAGAACGTGCCGGCAAGATGGCGGGGGCGCCGGTGCCGCCGGCGCCCGTAGCGCTGGAAAAGATCCGCGCGGGTTTGGCGTTGTCGATGCTGCTGTGACCATGGTTTTCCGGTGCGTAGGAAAAAAAGCCTATGGAAGCCTTGCGTTATCCATTCTGCTTTGACACAATGCGCCGCGTTCCGAGGTACAGCGACCCACGGGTTGCAGGCTGCCGTCGAGACAGGTTGCAAGAATTTCGCGTACAGCTTGATTCTTTTAAAACAACCACTTGACTTCTCGGAGCAGGGCGATAAAATACGTCGCCAGTTGGAGGGGTTCCCGAGTGGCCAAAGGGAGCAGACTGTAAATCTGCCGCGAAAGCTTCGAAGGTTCGAATCCTTCCCCCTCCACCAGATTTTGATCGATCAGAGATGTGGTTTCTGGTTGATATGGAGCAGGCGGTCGGACGCTGCCAGGCTGGTTTGGGTTCGGTGGGCTTTGCTTCAGCAAAGAAGGTTTAGTACCGATTTTGCGGGCATAGTTCAATGGTAGAACCTCAGCCTTCCAAGCTGATGATGCGGGTTCGATCCCCGCTGCCCGCTCCAGAGTTCAGGCAATGTGAAGTAGTTGGATTGCCGAAGAGTGCGCTCATGTAGCTCAGGGGTAGAGCACACCCTTGGTAAGGGTGAGGTCGACGGTTCAAATCCGTCCATGAGCTCCATCTAAGAAAAGCGAGCCTAGGCTCGCTTTTTCTTTCTCCGCCGCGTCTGCAGGGCGGAGGGGGTTGCCAGGCGAGATCCGTTTCGCTATCATGGCGCCCGCTGTTGCAGAGGCTGCCCGCAAAGGGTGGTTTGCATCGAGTACAGGCCAGTAGCTCAATTGGCAGAGCAGCGGTCTCCAAAACCGCAGGTTGGGGGTTCGATTCCCTCCTGGCCTGCCAGTCTTCCCCAGGCTGGCAGTTTTTTATATACTTTCGTGTTTCGATTGCCGCGCCCTGAGGAGTCTCGTTTTCATGAAGCATAACGCCGAGGTGCAGGAGTCGCGCCACGACGGGCTCAAGTGGGCGGTTGTCGTCGTTCTTCTGGTGCTGGCCGTCGTTGGCAACACCTACTTTGCCGACCAGCCGCTTCTGTATCGTGTTCTGGGCGTTGTTGCCCTGTCTGTCGTTGCTGCCCTGGTCGCATTGACCACCACCAAGGGGCGTGAATTGGTGGAGCTGGCGCAGAGCGCCAGGAAGGAAATTCAACGTGTCGTCTGGCCGACGCGCCCCGAGACCATCCAGACCACCGCCATCGTGCTGGTGGCTGTGCTGGTGGTCGGGCTGCTGCTCTGGTTGATCGACACGCTGCTCAGCTGGGCGATGTCCGGCGTCATCGGTTAGGAGTCTTCATGTCCAAGCGTTGGTACGTCGTCCACGCCTACTCCGGCTTCGAGAAGCACGTCATGCGCTCGCTGATCGAGCGTGTGAAGATGCACGGCATGGAAGATCTCTTTGGTGAGATTCTGGTGCCGACCGAAGAAGTCGTCGAGATGCGTGACGGCAAGCGCCGCAAGAGTGAGCGCAAGTTCTATCCCGGCTATGTGCTGGTCGAGATGGAAATGGTCGACGAGACCTGGCACCTGGTCAACGAGACGCCCCGTGTCATGGGCTTTATCGGCGGGACCAAGGAGAAGCCGGCGGCGATCACTCAGCGCGAGGCCGACGCCATTCTCAGTCGCGTCAGGGATGGGGCCGAAAAGCCGCGTCCCAAGACCATGTTCGAGCCCGGTCAGTCGGTGCGCGTCATCGATGGCCCCTTCGCCGATTTCAACGGCGTGGTCGAAGAGGTCAACTACGACAAGAGTCGTCTGCAGGTCAGCGTGCTGATCTTCGGGCGCGCCACTCCCGTCGAGCTGGAGTTTTCCCAGGTCGAGAAGGAGTAGGTCGACAAGTTTCTTACGGTGGGTCTGCTCAGGCAGGCCCGCCGTCATGTGCTGAAAGTTTTCAGTGCGTAGGGGTCGCCTCGAGAGGCGGCCGTTTTGTCCGGGGAGCCGCAAGGCGCTACTACCCAACTGGAGTCCATCATGGCCAAGAAAGTACAGGCTTACATCAAGCTGCAGGTTGCAGCTGGTAAGGCCAACCCGAGTCCCCCCGTGGGTCCCGCGCTGGGTCAGCACGGTGTCAACATCATGGAATTCTGCAAGGCGTTCAACGCCGAGACGCAGAACATCGAGCCGGGTCTCCCGACTCCCGTGGTCATCACCGTCTACTCCGACCGCAGCTTCACCTTCGTCACCAAGACACCGCCCGCCGCGGTGCTGCTGAAGAAGGCCGCTGGCATCAAGTCCGGCTCTGGTGAGCCGAACAAGAAGAAGGTCGGTACCGTGACCCGCGAGCAGCTCGAAGAGATCGCCAAGACCAAGGAGCCGGACATGACGGCTGCCGATCTCGACGCCGCGGTGCGTACCATTGCCGGTAGCGCCCGCAGCATGGGCCTCAACGTGGAGGGTCTCTGATCATGGCAAAGCTTACCAAGCGCGCAAAGCAGATTCGCGACAAGGTTGACGCCACCAAGGTCTACTCCATCGACGAGGCCGTGGCTCTGCTCTCCGAGCTGTCCACCGTCAAGTTCAAGGAGTCGCTGGACGTCGCCATCAACCTGGGCGTCGATCCGCGTAAATCCGACCAGGTGGTGCGCGGTGCGACCGTGATGCCCAACGGTACCGGCAAGGACGTGCGCGTTGCCGTCTTTACCCAGGGTGCCAACGAAGAAGCCGCCAAGGAAGCCGGTGCCGACATCGTCGGTATGGACGACCTGGCCGAGCAGGTCAAGAAAGGCCAGCTCGACTTCGACGTGGTCATCGCCTCGCCGGACGCCATGCGTGTCGTCGGCCAGCTGGGTCAGATCCTGGGTCCGCGTGGCCTGATGCCGAACCCCAAGGTCGGCACCGTGACCCCCGACGTCGCTACCGCCGTCAAGAACGCCAAGGCCGGTCAGGTGCGCTTCCGTACCGACAAGAACGGCATCATCCACACCACCCTGGGCAAGGTCGATTTCGAAGCCGACGCCATCAAGGGCAACCTGGATGCGCTGCTCGCCGACCTGAAGAAGCTCAAGCCGAGCACTTCCAAGGGCGTGTACTTCAAGAAGATGACCCTGTCCACCACCATGGGCCCGGGTCTGACCGTCGATCACTCCGCGCTGGTGTGATGCGACACAACAGGCAAGACACTTTGCGGTCCCCGTGCCGGGTGATTCACCCGGCCGGCGGGGCACCGTCAAAGACCGCAGGCGCCGCCGCCTGACCTTCGGGTCTGCCGGCGGCTTAATCGCCCCCGGGCACCTGCGCAGATGGTGTTGCCGCCAGGCATCTGGTGAGCACCATCATTGAAGCCCCTCTTCTACGGAAGGGGAGATGGTAACCATCGGAGCCCTCGGGTTCCGGCACGAAGGAGTGATCACAGTGGCACTAGCACTCGAAGGCAAGAAGGCAATTGTTGCCGAGGTCAGTGAAGTCGCCAAGGATGCACTCTCCGTCGTAGTTGCCGACTCTCGCGGCGTCGCGGTCCACAAGATGACCGAACTGCGCAAGCAGGCTCGCGAGAATGGCGTCCAGGTGCGTGTTGTGCGCAACACCCTGGCACGCCGCGCCCTGACCGGTACTCCCTGGGAGTGCCTGTCAGAGACCTTCGTTGGTCCGACTCTGCTGGCCTTCTCCAACGAACATCCGGGCGCTGCCGCTCGTCTGTTCAAGGAGTTCGCCAAGGATGAGAAGAACTTCGAAGTCAAGGCGCTGGCCTATGAAGGTGAGCTGATCCCGGCAAGCGATATCGACCGTCTGGCGACCCTGCCGACCTACGATGAGGCGATCGCCAAGCTGATGTCCGTCATGAAGGAAGCTTCTGCCGGCAAGCTGGTTCGTACTCTCGCTGCGCTGCGCGACCAGAAGCAGGAAGAAGCCGCTTAAGGCGTCGTCCTGTCGACCGACCACGATCCATTTCGCGTTCTCGGGTAACCGAGACGCCCGCAAAGTTAGGAATCTAGACAATGGCACTGACCAAAGAAGATATCATCAACGCCGTCTCCGACATGTCCGTCATGGAAGTCGTCGAGCTGATCGAAGCCATGGAAGAGAAGTTCGGCGTTAGCGCCGCTGCTGCTGTCGTGGCTGGCCCGGGCGCTGGTGGCGAAGCCGCCGCTGCCGAAGAGCAGACCGAGTTCGACCTGGTGCTGACCTCCGCTGGCGACAAGAAGGTCAACGTCATCAAGGCCGTCCGCGAGATCACTGGTCTCGGCCTGAAGGAAGCCAAGGGTGCCGTCGACGGCGCGCCGGCGACCATCAAGGAAGCGATGAGCAAGGACGACGCGGAAGAAGCCAAGAAGAAGCTGGAAGAAGCCGGCGCGTCCGTGGAGCTCAAGTAATCCTTGTGCCCATGGCTTTACGCGCTGCGTAAGCTTCCACGGCTGGTGGCGGGACGCCCGCTACCGGCCTTTTTCTGTTGTCACTAGCTGCCTGCCCCCAAGGGCCTGTAGCTTGCAGAATTCCGACGGCGAGTCACTCATCCGAGGACTTGCCGTCAGCGCCTGACGGAGACCGTCCGTCGGGTGGCGCCGACACGCATCGGTCACCCATGGTGAACAAGCTGGGGAATACAGATGGCTTACTCATACACTGAGAAAAAACGCATCCGCAAGGATTTCGGCAAACTGCCCCAAGTGATGGATGTGCCTTACCTGCTGGCCATCCAGCTTGATTCCTACTACGACTTTCTCCAGCAGGACCGCTCTCCCGAAGAGCGCATGGAAGTCGGCCTGCACGCCGCCTTCAGGTCCGTGTTCCCGATCGAGAGCTTCTCCGGCAACGCTGCGCTCGAGTACGTCAGCTATCGTTTCGGCACTCCGGCCTTCGACGTCAAGGAATGCCAGCTGCGCGGCGTCACCTACTCCGCTCCTCTGCGTGTCAAGGTTCGCCTGATCATCTACGACAAGGAGTCGTCGAACAAGGCCATCAAGGACATCAAGGAGCAGGAAGTCTACATGGGGGAAATCCCCCTGATGACCGAGAACGGTACCTTCGTGGTGAACGGTACCGAGCGCGTCATCGTGTCTCAGCTTCACCGTAGTCCCGGCGTGTTCTTCGATCACGACAAGGGCAAGAGCCACAGCTCCGGTAAGCTTCTGTACTCCGCTCGCGTGATTCCTTACCGCGGCTCCTGGCTGGACTTCGAGTTCGACCCGAAGGACAACGTCTTCGTGCGTATCGACCGTCGCCGCAAGCTGCCGGCGTCCGTGCTGCTGCGCGCGCTGGGCATGAGCGCCGAGGAGATCCTCGACGAGTTCTTCGACACCAGCACCTTCCACATCGAGAAGTCCGGCTTCTCGGTGGAGCTGGTGCCATCTCGCCTGCGCGGCGAGACCGCGACCTTTGACATCAAGGGCGCCGACGGTGAGGTCATCGTCGAAGAGGGTCGTCGTGTCACCCAGAAGCATATCCGCCAGCTGGAGAAGGCGGGTCTTGAGCGTCTGGAAGTGCCGATGGATTACCTGTTCGGCAAGACCCTGGCCAAGGACCAGATCAACCCCGCCACCGGCGAGCTGATCTGCCCCTGCAACTCCGAGATCACCCCGGAGCTGCTCGAGGCCCTCGGTCAGGCCGGCATCACCACCATCGAGACGCTCTACACCAACGATCTGGACTGCGGTCCCTTCGTCTCCGACACCCTCAAGCTGGACACCACCGGTTCCCAGCTCGAGGCGCTGGTCGAGATCTACCGCATGATGCGCCCCGGCGAGCCGCCCACCAAGGAAGCCGCCGAGACGCTGTTCAACAATCTGTTCTTCAGCGAAGACCGCTACGACCTGTCCGGCGTCGGCCGGATGAAGTTCAACCGTCGTCTGCGTCGTGATGCCGACACCGGCTCCGGTGTGTTGGATCGTGCCGACATCCTCGACGTGCTGCGCGAGCTGATCAACATCCGTAACGGCTTCGGCGATGTCGATGATATCGACCACCTGGGCAACCGCCGCATTCGCTGCGTCGGCGAAATGGCAGAAAACCAGTTCCGTGTCGGCCTGGTGCGCGTCGAGCGCGCGGTCAAGGAACGTCTGTCCATGGCCGAGAGCGAAGGCCTGATGCCTCAGGACCTGATCAACGCCAAGCCGGTGGCCGCTGCGGTGAAGGAGTTCTTCGGCTCCTCCCAGCTGTCCCAGTTCATGGACCAGAACAACCCGTTGTCCGAGGTGACCCACAAGCGTCGTGTGTCCGCTCTCGGCCCGGGTGGTCTGACTCGTGAGCGCGCCGGCTTCGAGGTGCGTGACGTTCACGCCACCCACTACGGCCGTCTGTGCCCGATCGAGACGCCGGAAGGTCCGAACATCGGCCTGATCAACTCGCTGGCGACCTACAGCCACACCAACAGCTACGGCTTCCTCGAGACACCGTATCGTAAGGTCGTGGATGGCGTGGTCACCGACGAGGTGGTGCATCTGTCGGCCATCGAGGAAGGTGACTTCGTCATCGCCCAGGCCTCGGCCACCGTCAACGCCGACAAGAAGCTGGTCGACGACCTCGTTCAGGTGCGTCACCGCGGCGAGACCACCTTCATGCGTCCCGAACAGGTGACGCTGATGGACGTGTCTCCGCGTCAGGTGGTGTCCGTCGCCGCCGCACTGATTCCGTTCCTCGAGCACGATGACGCCAACCGCGCCCTGATGGGTGCCAACATGCAGCGTCAGGCGGTGCCGACCCTGCGTGCCGACAAGCCGCTGGTCGGTACCGGCATGGAGCGCTTCGTCGCCCGTGACTCCGGTGTCTGTGCCGTGGCCCGTCGTGGCGGCGTGATCGACTCGGTCGACGCCAAGCGCATCGTGGTGCGGGTCAATGAAGACGAGATCATCGGCGGTGAGGCCGGTGTCGACATTTACAACCTGACCAAGTACCTGCGTTCGAACCAGAACACCTGCCAGAACCAGCGTCCGATCGTTCGCCCCGGCGACAACGTCGCGCGCGGTGACATCCTGGCCGACGGTCCGTCCGTCGACATGGGTGACCTGGCGCTTGGCCAGAACATGCGCATCGCCTTCATGCCGTGGAACGGCTACAACTTCGAGGACTCCATCCTGCTGTCCGAGCGGGTGGTCCAGGAAGACCGTTTCACCACCATCCATATCCAGGAACTGACCTGTGTGTCCCGTGACACCAAGCTGGGGCCGGAGGAGATCACCTCCGATATTCCCAACGTCGGTGAATCGGCACTGGGCAAGCTGGATGAGGCCGGTGTGGTGTACATCGGTGCCGAGGTCGGTGCCGGCGACATCCTGGTCGGCAAGGTCACGCCCAAGGGCGAGACCCAGCTGACCCCGGAAGAGAAGCTGCTGCGTGCGATCTTCGGTGAGAAGGCGTCCGACGTGAAGGACACCTCCCTGCGTGCCCCCACCGGCATGAAGGGCACCGTCATCGACGTTCAGGTGTTCACCCGCGACGGCGTCGAGAAGGACTCGCGCGCTCTGTCCATCGAGCAGATGCAGCTCGACGAGGTGCGCAAGGACCTGCAGGAGACCTACCGCATCGCCGAGGACGCCACCTTCGAGCGTCTCAAGCGCACCCTGTCCGGTCAGCCGGTCAACGGTGGTCCGCGCCTGTCCAAGGATGATGTGCTGTCCGAGGACTATCTCGAGGAGCTGCCGCGTCAGCAGTGGTTCAAGCTGCGCATGCAGGACGAGAAGCTCAATGAACTGCTGGCTCAGGCCGACGAGCAGCTCGAGAACCGTCGCAAGGAAATGGACGAGCGTTTCGAAGACAAGAAGCGCAAGCTCACCCAGGGCGACGATCTGGCGCCGGGCGTGCTCAAGATCGTCAAGGTCTACCTGGCGATCAAGCGTCGCCTGCAGCCGGGTGACAAGATGGCCGGCCGTCACGGTAACAAGGGTGTCATCTCGGCCATCATGCCGATCGAGGACATGCCGTTCGACGACAACGGTGAGCCCATCGACGTGGTGCTGAACCCGCTGGGTGTACCGTCGCGGATGAACGTCGGTCAGATCCTCGAGACCCACCTGGGCATGGCGGCCCGCGGTCTCGGCGTGAAGATCGAACACATGCTGCGTGACGCCCGCGAGCAGCAGCTCACTCAGCTGCGCGAGTTCCTCGGTGAGGTCTACAACTCCACCCAGGGTACCCGCGTCGAGGAGATCGAGTCGCTGTCCGATGACGAGATCATCGCGCTGGCCAAGAACCTGAAGAAGGGCGTGCCGATGGCGACGCCGGTGTTCGACGGTGCCAAGGAGCACGAGATCAAGCACCTGCTGAAGCTGGCCGATCTGCCGGATTCCGGCCAGATGACCCTGTACGACGGGCGTACCGGCGAGTCGTTCGATCGTCCGGTGACGGTGGGCTACATGTACATGCTGAAGCTCAACCACCTGGTCGACGACAAGATGCACGCGCGTTCCACCGGCTCCTACTCGCTGGTCACCCAGCAGCCGCTGGGCGGCAAGGCGCAGTTCGGTGGTCAGCGCTTTGGTGAGATGGAGGTCTGGGCCCTGGAGGCCTACGGCGCCGCTTACACTCTGCAGGAAATGCTCACGGTCAAGTCCGATGACGTGGAAGGTCGTACCAAGATGTACAAGAGCATCGTGGATGGCGATCACACCATGCAGGCGGGCATGCCGGAATCCTTCAACGTATTGGTGAAGGAAATCCGCTCGCTGGGCATCGATATCGAACTGGAGAGCTGAGGCGGCCCGAAAGGCGCTTCAATGAATGACGGTCCGCGGGGAGCAATAGCTCCCCGCCCATGACAACTCCGCAACGGAGCCGACCTAATGAAAGATTTGGTGAAAGTCCTCAAATCGCAGTCACAGTCCGACGAGTTCGACGCGATCAAGATCACGCTCGCGTCGCCGGACATGATCCGCTCCTGGTCCTTTGGCGAGGTCAAGAAGCCGGAGACCATCAACTACCGGACTTTCAAGCCCGAGCGTGATGGCCTGTTCTGCGCCAAGATCTTCGGTCCGGTGAAGGACTACGAGTGCCTGTGCGGCAAGTACAAGCGCATGAAGCACCGCGGCATCATCTGCGAAAAGTGCGGCGTCGAAGTCACCAAGGCCGCCGTGCGCCGCGAGCGCATGGGGCACATCGAGCTGGCTAGCCCGGTCGCCCACATCTGGTTTCTGAAGTCGCTGCCGTCTCGCATCGGCATGCTGATGGACATGACCCTGCGCGACATCGAGCGCGTGCTCTATTTCGAGAGCTTCATGGTCGTCGATCCCGGCATGACCACCCTCGAGCGTGGCCAGCTGCTCAACGACGAGCAGTACTTCGAGGCCCTCGAGGAGTTCGGCGATGACTTCGACGCCCGCATGGGTGCCGAGGCCGTCCAGGCGATGCTCAAGGATATCGATCTCGAGGAAGAGATCGAGCGTCTGCGCGAAGAGATCCCGCAGACCAACTCCGAGACCAAGATCAAGAAGCTGTCCAAGCGTCTGAAGCTGCTCGAAGCCTTCCAGGGCTCCGGCAACGATCCGGCGTGGATGGTGATGGAAGTGCTGCCCGTGCTGCCGCCGGACCTGCGTCCGCTGGTACCGCTGGATGGCGGCCGCTTCGCGACCTCGGATCTCAACGATCTGTACCGTCGCGTGATCAACCGCAACAACCGCTTGAAGCGTCTGCTCGACCTCAACGCACCGGACATCATCGTGCGCAACGAGAAGCGCATGCTGCAGGAGTCCGTCGATGCGCTGCTCGACAACGGTCGTCGCGGTCGCGCCATCACCGGCTCCAACAAGCGTCCGTTGAAGTCGCTGGCCGACATGATCAAGGGCAAGCAGGGGCGTTTCCGTCAGAACCTGCTGGGTAAGCGCGTCGACTACTCCGGCCGCTCGGTCATCACCGTGGGCCCAACCCTGCGTCTGCACCAGTGCGGTCTGCCCAAGAAGATGGCGCTTGAGCTGTTCAAGCCGTTCATCTACTCCAAGCTGCAGGCCAGCGGCCAGGCGTCCACCATCAAGGCCGCCAAGAAGATGGTCGAGCGCGAGCTGCCGGAGGTGTGGGACATCCTCGCCGACGTCATCCGCGAGCACCCGGTGCTTTTGAACCGCGCCCCGACCCTGCACCGTCTCGGTATCCAGGCGTTCGAGCCGCTGTTGATCGAAGGCAAGGCGATCCAGCTGCACCCGCTGGTGTGTGCCGCCTACAACGCCGACTTCGACGGTGACCAGATGGCCGTGCACGTGCCGCTGACGCTGGAAGCCCAGCTCGAAGCGCGCGCGCTGATGATGGCCACCAACAACGTGCTGTCACCGGCCAACGGCGAGCCGATCATCGTGCCGTCCCAGGACGTGGTGCTGGGTCTGTACTACATGACCCGCGAGCGCATCAACGCCAAGGGCGAGGGCATGGTGTTCTCCGACCTCAACGAGGTCGAGCGCGCCTTCGGCACCCAGAACGTGTCGCTGCACGCCCGCGTCAAGGTGCGCCTGGACGAGGTCGACATCGACGAAGAGACCGGCGAGCGCTCCGAGCACCGCCGTTTGCGTGACACCACCGTCGGCCGTGCGCTGCTGTTCCGCATCCTGCCGCAAGGGGTGCCCTTCGATCTGGTCGACCAGGCCATGAAGAAGAAGGCCATCTCCAAGCTGATCAACGAAGTGTATCGTCGCGCCGGTCTCAAGGCCGCGGTCATCTTCGCCGACCAGCTGATGTACACCGGCTTCCGTCTGGCCACCTGGTCCGGCGCCTCCATCGGCGTCAACGACTTCGTCATCCCGGACGCCAAGGCCGAGATCGTCGAGGCGGCCGAGGAAGAGGTCAAGGAAATCGAAGACCAGTTCTCCTCCGGTCTGGTGACCGCGGGCGAGAAGTACAACAAGGTCATCGATATCTGGGCGCGTGCCAACGACCAGGTCGCCAAGGCGATGATGGCGGGCATCTCCAAGGAGACCGTGATCGACCGCGAAGGCAAGGAAGTCGAACAGGACTCCTTCAACAGCGTGTTCATCATGGCCGACTCCGGTGCCCGTGGTAGCGCCGCCCAGATCCGCCAGCTGGCGGGTATGCGTGGTCTGATGGCCAAGCCGGATGGCTCGATCATCGAGACCCCGATCGTCGCCAACTTCCGTGAAGGTCTGAACGTACTCCAGTACTTCATCTCGACCCACGGTGCGCGTAAGGGTCTGGCGGATACCGCCCTGAAGACCGCCAACTCCGGTTACCTGACTCGTCGTCTGGTCGACGTCGCCCAGGACGTGGTCATCACCGAGGTCGACTGTGGCACCGAGCGTGGCCTGACCCTGCACCCGGTCATCGAAGGCGGCGATATCATCGTCTCGCTGGCCCAGCGTGTACTCGGCCGTGTGGTCGCTCAGGACGTCATCGACCCGAGCACCGACGAAGTGCTGATTCCGCGTGGCACCCTGCTGGACGAGGCCTGGTGCGAACAGCTCGACACCATGGGCGTCGACGAGATCATCGTGCGCAGCACCATCACCTGTGAAACCAGTCACGGTGTGTGTTCGTCCTGTTACGGCCGCGATCTGGCCCGTGGCCACCAGGTCAACATCGGTGAGTCGGCCGGCGTCATCGCCGCCCAGTCCATCGGTGAGCCGGGTACCCAGCTGACCATGCGTACCTTCCACATCGGTGGTGCCGCCTCGCGGGCCTCTGCAGTGGACAGCGTCCAGGTCAAGCATGGCGGCAAGGTGCGCCTGCACAACATCAAGTACGTGGAACGCGCCGACGGCAAGCTGGTCGTGGTGTCGCGCTCCAGCGCCCTGGCGGTGGCCGACGAGCATGGCCGCGAGCGTGAGTACTACAAGCTGCCTTACGGTGCCGAGCTTTCGGTGCGTGACGGTGATGCGGTCGATCCCGGCCAGGCCGTGGCCAAGTGGGATCCGCACACCCACCCGATCGTCGCCGAAGCGGAAGGCCAGGTGCACTACGTCGACATGGACGAAGGCCTGACCATGCACCGCAGCGTCGACGAGATGACCGGTCTGTCCTCGATCGAGATCATCGAGTCCGCGGCGCGGCCGATGGCCGGTCGCGACAAGCGCCCGATGATCATGCTCAACGACGCCGCCGGCAAGCCGGTGACCGTCTCCGGCAGCGACACTCCGGTGCAGTACCCGCTGCCCGGCAAGGCGATCGTCACCGTCGACAATGGCTCGTCCATCGGCATCGGTGAGATCGTCGCGCGTATCCCGGTGGAGGCGTCCGGCAACAAGGACATCACCGGTGGTCTGCCGCGCGTCGCCGACCTGTTCGAGGCGCGCAAGCCGAAGGAGCCGTCCATCCTGGCCGAGATCAGCGGTGTGATCAGCTTCGGCAAGGAAACCAAGGGCAAGCGTCGTCTGACCATCACCCCGTCCGAAGGCGACCCCTTCGAGATGCTGATTCCCAAGTGGCGTCAGATCGCGGTGTTCGAGGGCGAGACGGTCGAGAAGGGCGAGGTGATCTCGGATGGTCCAAGCAACCCGCACGACATCCTGCGACTGCTCGGCATCGCCGAGCTGGCCAAGTACATCGTGGCCGAGGTGCAGGACGTCTATCGTCTGCAGGGCGTTGGCATCAACGACAAGCACATCGAAGTGATCGTGCGTCAGATGCTGCGCAAGGTCGAGATCACCGACGCCGGTGACTCCGACTTCATTCCGGGTGATCAGGTCGAGCTGGTCCGTGTGCTGGAGCAGAATGCCGTGCTCCAGGCCAATGACAAGTTCCCGGCCAAGTACCAGCGCCTGCTGCTGGGTATCACCAAGGCCAGCCTGGCCACCGAGTCGTTCATCTCTGCGGCCTCCTTCCAGGAGACGACCCGCGTGCTGACCGAAGCGGCGGTCACCGGCAAGCGCGACTACCTGCGCGGCCTGAAGGAAAACGTGGTGGTGGGACGTCTGATCCCGGCCGGTACCGGTCTGACCCACCACGAGGAGCGTCGTCGCAAGCGTGAAGACACCGAGCGACTGCTCCAGCCGTCGGCCTACGACGTCGAGCAGGAGCTGGGCGCCCAGCTCACCGCGCTGGACTCGGACGACGACGAGATCTGATGTCGGCAAAAGCCTGGAGCCTTTGCGGCTCCGGGCTTGACGCGCCTTGGCATCAGCCAGTAGAATGCGCAGCCTTTAACAGTGGGGTGGGTGTATCCGCGCCACTGTGAAAAGGCTTAGGCAACCCATTGGAGTCAGCTAACAGCTATGGCAACGATTAATCAGCTCGTGCGCAAGCCGCGCAAGCGTCAGGCCGCGAAGACCGACGTGCCTGCGCTTCAGGCCTGCCCGCAGAAGCGCGGCGTCTGCACCCGCGTCTACACCACCACCCCGAAGAAGCCGAACTCCGCACTGCGGAAGGTCTGCCGTGTGCGCCTGACCAACGGCTACGAGGTGTCCTCTTACATCGGCGGTGAAGGCCACAACCTCCAGGAGCACTCTGTGGTCCTGATTCGTGGCGGTCGAGTAAAGGACCTTCCGGGTGTGCGTTATCACACCGTTCGCGGCGCTCTCGACACCTCCGGTGTCCAGAATCGTCGTCAGGGCCGTTCCAAGTACGGCACCAAGCGTCCGAAGTCCTAAGGGCTGCGTCGCTTTCCATTACCAAGTTTGACCCGGTCTGATAAGAGTAAGGTCGAGCCGCCAAGCGCGAGTCTCGGGTTTACCTGAAGGACCCTTCAACCGAGGGCTTATCATGCCTAGAAGAAGAGTTGCGGCCAAGCGCGAGATTCTGCCGGATCCCAAGTTCGGATCCGAGCGTCTGGCCAAGTTCATGAACCACCTGATGATCAGCGGCAAGAAGTCCGTAGCTGAGCGTATCGTCTATGGTGCGCTGGACAGGGTTGCCGAGCGTTCCAATGAAGAGCCGCTGGAAATCTTCGACAAGGCGCTGGAAACCATCCAGCCCATGGTCGAGGTGAAGTCTCGCCGCGTCGGCGGTGCGACCTATCAGGTGCCGGTCGAAGTCCGTCCGTCCCGCCGCCAGGCGCTTGCCATGCGCTGGCTGGTGGACGCCGCTCGCCGTCGTGGCGAGAAGACCATGGTGCAGCGTCTGGCTGGCGAAATGCTGGATGCAGCCGAAGGCAAGGGTTCGGCAGTCAAGAAGCGTGAAGACGTGCATCGCATGGCAGAAGCCAACAAGGCCTTCTCTCACTACCGCTTCTAAAGCGCATCGCCAACCAACGGGAGTTACATCGTGGCTCGCAAGACTCCGCTTAAGCGTTACCGCAATATCGGTATCGTGGCCCACGTCGACGCCGGTAAGACGACTACTACCGAGCGTGTCCTGTTCTATACCGGTCTGTCCCACAAGGTCGGTGAGGTCCATGAGGGCGCCGCCACCATGGACTGGATGGAGCAGGAGCAGGAGCGTGGTATCACCATCACCTCCGCGGCGACCACCTGCTTCTGGCAGGGCATGAACAAGCAGTTCGATGAGCACCGCATCAACATCATCGACACCCCTGGACACGTTGACTTCACCATCGAAGTCGAGCGTTCCCTGCGTGTGCTTGACGGTGCCGTCGTCGTGCTGTGTGGCTCCTCCGGTGTGCAGCCGCAGACCGAGACCGTCTGGCGCCAGGCCAACAAGTACGAAGTTCCGCGCATGGTGTTCGTCAACAAGATGGACCGCAGCGGCGCTGACTTCTTCATGGTCGTCAACCAGCTGAAGGATCGTCTCGGCGCCAACGTCGTGCCGATCCAGATCAACTGGGGCTCCGAGGACGAGTTCAAGGGCGTCATCGACCTCATCCAGATGAAGGCCATCCTGTGGGATGAAGACAACTTCGGGATGAACTACGACCTCGTCGATATCCCGGCGGAGCTCCAGGAGACCGCCGAAGAGTATCGCGAGCAGATGGTCGAGGCCGCCGCCGAGGCGTCCGAAGAGCTGATGGACAAGTACCTCGAAGAGGGCGAGCTGACCAACGACGAGATCAAGGCTGGTCTGCGTCGTCGTACCCTCGACAACGAGATCGTGCTGGTCACTTGTGGCTCTGCGTTCAAGAACAAGGGCGTTCAGGCCGTTCTCGATGGCGTCATCGAGTACATGCCGTCTCCCACCGAGGTCAAGGCGATCGAAGGTGAGCTCGACGACAAGGACGGCACCATCGCGACCCGTGAGGCCGATGACAGTGCGCCTTTCGCCGCGCTGGCGTTCAAGATCGCGACCGACCCCTTCGTTGGCACCCTGACCTTCATCCGCGTCTACTCCGGCGTGCTGAAGTCAGGCGACAGCGTCTACAACTCCGTCAAGCAGAAGAAGGAGCGCGTCGGTCGTATCGTCCAGATGCACTCCAACTCGCGCGAGGAGATCAAGGAAGTTCTGGCCGGCGACATCGCCGCCTGTATCGGCCTGAAGGACGTGACCACCGGTGATACCCTGTGCGACCTGAACGACAAGATCGTTCTCGAGCGCATGGAGTTTCCGGATCCGGTTATCTCCGTGGCCGTGGAGCCGAAGTCCAAGGCTGACCAGGAAAAGATGGGTATTGCACTGGGCAAGCTGGCCCAGGAAGATCCGTCCTTCCAGGTCAAGACCGACGAAGAGACTGGCCAGACCATCATCTCCGGCATGGGCGAGCTTCACCTCGACATCATCGTTGACCGCATGCGTCGCGAGTTCAAGGTCGAGGCGAACATCGGCAAGCCGCAGGTGGCCTACCGTGAGACGATTCGTCAGAGCGTCGAGCAGGAAGGCAAGTTCGTTCGTCAGTCCGGTGGTCGCGGTCAGTACGGTCACGTACACCTGCGCATCGAGCCGTTGACGGCCGAAGACAAGGGCGACGACGAAGAGATGCACTTCAAGTTCGCTTCCGAGATCGTCGGCGGCGTGGTTCCGAAGGAATACGTGCCGGCCGTCGAGAAAGGGGCCTATGAGCAGCTCCAGAACGGTGTCATCGCGGGCTACCCGATGATCGACGTCAAGGTAACGCTGTTCGACGGTTCCTACCACGACGTGGACTCCAACGAGACCGCGTTCAAGGTCGCCTCTTCCATGGCGATCAAGCAAGGCGCTCCCAAGGCCAAGGCAGTTCTGCTCGAGCCGGTGATGAAGGTCGAGGTCGTGACCCCTGAAGAATTCATGGGTGACGTCATGGGCGACCTGAACCGCCGCCGGGGCCTGGTCCAGGGTATGGATGACTCTTCCTCCGGCAAGGTCATTCGCGCCACCGTGCCGCTGGCTGAGATGTTCGGTTACGCAACCGACCTGCGCTCTCAGACCCAGGGCCGCGCAAGCTACACCATGGAGTTTGCGGACTACGAAGAGGCGCCGTCCAGCGTCGTTGAAGCCGTCATCAACCAGAACGGTTAACCGTTAGCTAACGAAAGAGGTCATAGCAGTGGCTAAGGAAAAATTCGAACGTTCCAAACCGCACGTCAACGTCGGCACCATCGGTCACGTCGACCACGGCAAGACTACCCTGACGGCGGCCCTGACTCGCGTTTCTGCCGAGGTGTTCGGCGGTGACTGGCGTGAGTTCGACACCATCGACAATGCTCCGGAAGAGCGTGAGCGTGGTATCACCATCGCCACCTCTCACGTCGAGTATCAGTCCGAGGAGCGTCACTACGCTCACGTCGACTGCCCGGGACACGCTGACTACGTCAAGAACATGATCACCGGTGCTGCCCAGATGGACGGCGCTATCCTGGTCTGTTCCGCTGCTGACGGCCCCATGCCGCAGACTCGCGAGCACATCCTGCTGTCTCGTCAGGTTGGCGTTCCGTTCATCGTCGTGTTCCTGAACAAGGCCGACATGGTCGACGACGAAGAGCTGCTCGAGCTGGTCGAGATGGAAGTTCGTGAACTTCTGTCCGAGTACGACTTCCCGGGCGACGACACTCCGATCATCACCGGCTCTGCCCTGATGGCTCTGGAAGGCAAGGACGACAACGGCATGGGTACTACCGCCGTTGCCAACCTGATCAAGGCTCTGGATGCTTATATCCCCGAGCCGGAGCGTGCTGTCGACCAGCCGTTCCTGATGCCGATCGAAGACGTGTTCTCCATCTCTGGTCGCGGTACCGTTGTGACCGGTCGTGTCGAGCGCGGCATCGTCAAGCCGGGCGAAGAGATCGAGATCGTTGGTATCAAGGACACCACCAAGACTACCGTTACCGGTGTCGAGATGTTCCGTAAGCTGCTCGACGAAGGTCGTGCTGGCGAGAACGTCGGTGCCCTGCTGCGTGGTACCAAGCGTGACGAAGTCGAGCGTGGTCAGGTTCTGGCCAAGCCGGGCACCATCACTCCGCACACCCAGTTCGAGGCGGAAGTGTACGTGCTGAGCAAGGACGAGGGTGGTCGTCACACTCCGTTCTTCAAGGGCTACCGTCCGCAGTTCTACTTCCGTACCACCGACATCACCGGTACCTGTGAACTGCCGGAAGGCGTCGAGATGGTCATGCCGGGCGACAACGTCCAGATGGTCGTCAACCTGATCGCTCCGATCGCCATGGACGAAGGTCTGCGCTTCGCCATCCGCGAAGGCGGCCGTACCGTCGGCGCTGGCGTCGTGGCCAAGATCCTGGTCTAAATCAGACCGGTGATCACCGAAGGGGGCTCCGCAAGGAGCCCCCTTTTCTGCGCATCGTCATTGAGGGTTTGACTCTCGATGGCGCGGCGCATATAATGCGCATCCTTTGAATGCGTGGGTTGACGGCTCGCGCCGTCAAGTTCCATTGGAGTTAGGGCAAATGCAGAACCAGAAGATTCGCATTCGGTTGAAGGCTTTCGACCATCGCCTGATCGACCAGTCCGCCGCGGAGATTGTTGAAACCGCCAAGCGTACCGGCGCCCAGGTTCGTGGTCCGATCCCTCTGCCGACCAATCGCGAGCGTTACACCGTGCTGGTTTCCCCGCACGTGAACAAGGACGCCCGTGATCAGTACGAGATTCGTACCCACAAGCGTGTGCTCGACATCGTCGAGCCGACCGAGAAGACCGTTGATGCCCTGATGAAGCTCGACCTCGCCGCTGGCGTGGACGTGCAAATCAAGCTCGACTGATATCACTAGACACTCGCGGCCCAGCGTCCCTCTCATCCAGTAGAGGTTCAGCAGCCGCCACGCCGGGATGGCGTTACACAACGTGCTAGTGGAATGCTCTGGAAAGGGCAGCCATAGCGGGTGATAGCCCCGTACACTAAAGGAGACTAAGCATGACTATCGGTTTGGTCGGTAGGAAGGCCGGCATGACCCGTGTCTTCACCGAAGACGGCGCGTCTGTGCCCGTAACCGTTATCGAGGTTGATCCCAACCGCGTGACCTGCGTGAAGTCTGTCGAATCCGACGGCTACGCCGCGGTCCAGGTGACAACCGGCTCCCGCAAAGCCAAGCATCTGTCCAAGGCCCAAGCTGGCCTGTACGCCAAGGCAGGTGTCGAGGCTGGTCGTTCCCTGATGGAGTTCCGCCTGAGCGAAGGCGACGAAGCTCCGGAAGTGGGCGGCGAACTCACCGTATCCCTCTTCGAAGCTGGTCAAAGCGTTGACGTGACCGGCACCTCCAAGGGTAAGGGCTTCCAGGGCGCAGTGAAGCGCTGGAACTTCCGTACCCAGGACAACAGCCACGGTAACTCTCTGTCCCACCGTGCTCCGGGTTCCATCGGCATGTGCCAGACCCCGGGTCGCGTGTTCAAGGGCAAGAAGATGGCCGGCCAGATGGGCAACGCACGTTGCACCGTTCAGAGCCTGGAAATCGTCCGTGTCGATGCCGAGCGCAACCTGCTGCTGATCAAAGGCGCCGTTCCTGGTGCTACCGGCAGTGATGTCATCGTGCGCAGCGCCGTCAAAGCTGGCTGAAGGGGAACTTTCCAATGAATCTGAATCTTGCAGGTGCAAGCGCCGGGACCGTTGAGCTGTCCGACGCTACCTTTGGCAAAGAATTCAACGAAGCGCTCGTGCACCAGGTCGTCACCGCCTATCTGGCCGGTGGTCGTCAGGGTACCCGCGCCCAGAAGAACCGCTCCGACGTCCGTGGCGGCGGCAAGAAGCCGTGGCGCCAGAAGGGCACCGGTCGCGCTCGCGCCGGTACCATTCGCTCGCCGATCTGGCGCAGCGGTGGTGTGACCTTCGCGGCCCGTCCGCAGGACCACTCCCAGAAGGTCAACCGCAAGATGTACCGTGCGGCCATGCGCTCGATTCTGTCCGAGCTGGTCCGTCAGGAGCGTCTTGTTGCCGTTGATGCCTTCTCTGTCGAGTCACCCAAAACCAAGCAGCTGGTCGCCAAGCTTTCCGACCTGGGCCTGGAGAAGGTGCTGATCGTCACCGAAGAAGTCGACGAGAACCTGTACCTGGCAGCCCGCAACATCCCCAACGTGGATGTGGTGGACGTCGCCGCCGCCGACCCGGTCAGCCTGGTCGCCTTCGACAAGGTCCTGGCTACCGTCTCCGCACTGCGCAAATTCGAGGAGAAGCTGGCATGAACCAGGAGCGTGTATTCAAGGTTCTGCTTGGTCCGCACGTGACCGAGAAGGCCGCCATGGCCGCCGAGCGTAACCAGTACGTGTTCAAGGTGGCGAGTGACGCAACCAAGCCCGAGATCAAGGCTGCCGTCCAGGAGCTGTTCGGCAAGAAGGTCGATCGCGTTTCTGTTCTGAACGTGAAGGGCAAGACCAAGCGCACCGCGCATGGTGTTGGTATGCGCAAGGGTTATCGCAAGGCGTACGTGACACTGGCCGCCGGCGAGACGCTTGAAGACTTCTCTGGCGCCGAGTAAAGGCAGGAGTACGGATCATGGCAATCGTCAAGACAAAACCCACATCCGCCGGTCGTCGCCACGTCGTCAAGATTGTTGGTGAGGAACTGTACAAGGGCCGCGCTTACGCGCCGTTGCTCGAGAAGCAGTCCAAGTCCGGTGGTCGTAACAACCAGGGTCGCATCACCACTCGCCACGTCGGCGGTGGTCATCGCAACCACTATCGGATCATCGACTTCAAGCGCACCAAGGATGGCGTTCCGGCCATCGTCGAGCGCCTGGAGCATGACCCGAACCGTAGCGCCCACATCGCGCTGCTGAAGTACATCGACGGTGAGCGTCGCTACATCATCGCCCCCAAGGGCGTGAGTGCCGGTGATCGCCTCGAGTCCGGCGTCAATGCGCCGATCAAGAAGGGCAACGCACTGCCGCTGCGCAACATCCCGCTGGGTTCCACGGTGCACTGCATCGAACTGAAGCCTGGCAAGGGTGCTCAGATCGCACGCAGCGCCGGTACCAGCGCCCAGCTGGTGGCTCGTGAAGGCAACTACGCCACCCTGCGTCTGCGCTCCGGCGAGATGCGCAAGGTGCTGGCCGAGTGCCGCGCGACCCTGGGTGAGGTGAGCAATTCCGAGCACAGCCTGCGTCAACTTGGCAAGGCCGGTGCAAAGCGCTGGAGAGGTGTGCGCCCGACTGTTCGCGGTGTCGCGATGAACCCGGTGGATCACCCGCACGGTGGTGGTGAAGGCCGCACCAGCGGTGGTCGTCATCCGGTGTCCCCGTGGGGTATGCCCACCAAGGGCCACAAGACCCGCAAGAACAAGCGCACCGACAAGCTGATCGTCCGCCGCCGCAAGGCTCGCGGTTAAGATCCCACGCCAAGACATTAAGAGGTAACGGCTGTGCCACGTTCACTGAAGAAAGGTCCTTTTGTAGACCTTCATCTGCTGAAAAAGGTTGAGACTGCAGCGGAAAAGAACGATCGCAAACCGATCAAGACCTGGTCGCGTCGTTCAATGGTCCTGCCCAACATGGTCGGGCTCACCATTGCAGTCCATAACGGTCGCCAACACGTCCCGGTGCACGTCTCCGAGGAAATGGTTGGCCACAAGCTGGGCGAATTCGCTGCTACCCGCACCTATCGCGGCCATGCGGCGGATAAGAAAGCCAAACGGTAAGCCAGAGAGGATTAAGAGATGGAAGTCACAGCAAAGCTGCGTGGCGCCAGTTTATCCGCCCAGAAGGCCCGTTTGGTGGCTGATCAGGTGCGCGGTAAGCCTGTCGCCGAAGCAATCGACCTGCTGACCTTCTCACCGAAGAAGGCGGCCAAGCTGGTCAAGAAGGTGCTGCAGTCCGCCATCGCGAATGCGGAAGAAAACAACGGCATGGACATCGACGAGCTGCGCGTCTCGACCATCTGTGTCGATGAGGGTACGACGCTCAAGCGCATCCGTCCGCGCGCCAAAGGCCGTGCGGATCGCATTTTGAAGCGCACTTGCCACATCACCGTCAAGGTAGCCGAGAAGTAGGAGTCGACCAGATGGGTCAGAAAGTCAATCCGACAGGCATCCGACTGGGTATCGTCAAAGACCATACCTCTGTCTGGTACGCCGAGCGCGGCGCCTATGCCGATAAGCTCAACAACGACCTCGCGGTGCGTAGCTTCCTGGAAGAGCGTCTGAAAAACGCCTCCGTTAGCAAGATCACCATCGAGCGTCCCGCGAACAACGCGCGCATCACCATTCACACTGCCCGTCCGGGCATCGTGATTGGCAAGAAGGGCGAAGATGTCGATCGCCTGCGTCGCGACGTCACCGAGATGATGGGCGTGCCTGTTCACGTCAACATCGAGGAAGTTCGCAAGCCCGAGCTGGATGCTCAGCTCGTCGCACAGAACATTGCCGGCCAGCTCGAGCGCCGTGTGATGTTCCGTCGCGCCATGAAGCGCGCTGTCCAGAACGCCATGCGTCTGGGCGCTGGCGGCATCAAGGTGCAGCTCTCCGGTCGCCTCGGCGGCGCGGAAATTGCCCGCACCGAGTGGTACCGCGAAGGTCGTGTTCCGCTGCATACCCTGCGTGCGGACATCGATTACGCCACCTACGAAGCCAAGACCACCTACGGCATCATCGGTGTCAAGGTCTGGGTCTTCAAGGGTGAAATCCTCGGGGGCATCGAGGAGGTCCGCGCCAAGGCGAAGCAGAGCCAGGCAGCGCCCTCCAAGAAGAAAGGTTCCAGGTAAGGGGAGAGCGATTCGATGTTACAACCCAAGCGTACAAAATTCCGTAAGGTGCAGAAGGGCCGCAACCGTGGCCTGGCGCATCGCGGAAGCAAAGTGAGCTTCGGCGAGTTCGGCCTCAAGGCCACCGGCCGCGGTCGTGTCACCGCCCGTCAGATCGAAGCTGGCCGTCGTGCCATCACCCGTCACGTCAAGCGTGGCGGCAAGATCTGGATCCGTGTCTTCCCGGACAAGCCGATTTCCAAGAAGCCCCTGGAAGTCCGGATGGGTAAAGGTAAGGGCTCCGTCGAGTACTGGGTCGCACAGATCCAGCCCGGTCGTGTCCTTTACGAGATCGAAGGCGTTTCCGAGGAACTGGCCCGCGAAGCTTTCGCACTGGCCGCCCAGAAATTCCCGGTCTCCACCACCTTTGTGAAACGGACGGTGATGTGATGAAAGCCCAGGAAATTCGTGAAAAGTCCGCCGAGCAGCTCAATGAGCAGCTCCTCGAACTCCTCCGCGAGCAGTTCAACCTGCGCATGCAGAAGGCCACCGGCCAGCTGAGCCAGACTCATCTGCTCAAGCAGGTTCGTCGGGATATCGCCCGCGTGAAGACTGTGCTCAACGAGAAGGCAGGTGTCTGAGATGGCCGAAGAGAAAAAAGCCCGTACGCTCACCGGCAAGGTGGTGAGCGACAAGATGGACAAGTCCATCGTTGTAATGATCGAGCGTCGTGAGCGCCACCCGATCTACGGCAAATACGTTAAGCGCTCCACCAAGCTGCACGCCCACGACGAGACCAACCAGGCCAAGGCCGGTGACACGGTATCCATCCAGGAATGCCGTCCGCTGTCCAAGAAAAAGGCCTGGACCCTGGTCGAGGTTGTCGAACAGGCCAAGGGTTAAGGCCACGGCCTTAACCTCGTGCAGTCAGTTTAGGTTTGGAGAAAACCGATGATTCAGACTCAGACAATGCTGGATGTCGCCGACAACAGCGGAGCGCGCCGGGTGCAGTGCATCAAGGTGCTGGGTGGTTCACACCGCCGCTACGCTCGCGTTGGTGACGTCATCAAGGTCACGGTGAAGGAAGCTATTCCGCGCGGCAAGGTCAAGAAAGGCCAGGTGCTGAAAGCGGTAGTTGTCCGGACCCGCAGTGGCGTCCGTCGCAGCGACGGTTCGCTGATTCGCTTCGATGGAAATGCGGCCGTCTTGTTGAACAACACCAACGAGCAGCCGATCGGTACCCGTATCTTCGGGCCGGTGACGCGTGAACTTCGCAACGAGAAGTTCATGAAGATCATTTCCTTAGCGCCTGAAGTGCTGTAAGGGAGCGAGGCGACATGCAAAAGATCAAACGTGATGATGAAGTGATCGTCATCGCCGGCAAGGACAAGGGTAAGCGCGGTACCGTGAAGCGCGTCCTCAAGGACGAGCGGTTCGTGGTAGCGGGTGTGAACATGATCAAGCGTCACACCAAGCCGAACCCCATGGCCGGCAATCAGGGCGGTATCGTCGAGCGCGAGGCTCCGATTCACGCGTCCAACGTAGCCATCTTCAATCAGGAGACCGGTAAGGCGGATCGCGTCGGCTTCCAGATCAAGGAAGACGGTACCAAGGTACGTATCTACAAGTCGACGCAAGCGCAGATCGACGCCTAACGCGAGTCGGGTAGCAAAATGGCGAACTTGAAAGAACGTTATCAAAACGAGGTGGTGGCTCAACTGAAAGAGCAGTTCAGCTACGCCAACGTTATGCAGGTACCCCGGATCACCAAGGTGACTCTGAACATGGGTATCGGCGAAGCGACCAGCGATAAAAAGCTGATCGACGCTGCCGTCGGCGACCTGGAGAAGCTCTCCGGTCAGAAGCCGATGGTGACCAAGGCACGTAAGTCCATCGCGGGCTTCAAGGTGCGTGAAGGCTGGCCGATCGGCGTGAAGGTCACACTGCGCAGTGAGCGCATGTGGGACTTCCTCGATCGCCTGGTGAATATCGCGATCCCCCGCGTTCGTGACTTCCGTGGTCTCAACCCGAAGTCCTTCGACGGTCGTGGCAACTACAGCATGGGGGTGCGTGAGCAGATCATCTTCCCGGAGATCGAGTATGATAAGATCGACCGGATTCGTGGTCTGGATGTCACCATCACCACCACTGCCAACACCGATGACGAAGGTCGTGCGCTCTTGAGTGCACTGAACTTCCCGTTCAAGAAATAGGGGTGGGATCATGGCAAAGAAGAGCATGATTGAGCGTGAGCTGAAGCGCACGCAACTGGTTGAGAAGTATGCTGCCAAGCGTGCCGAGCTCAAGGCGATCATCCAGGACGTGAACAGCTCCGATGAGGAGCGCTTCGATGCGCAGCTGAAGTTGCAGTCGCTGCCGCGTGACTCCAGCCCCGTGCGTCAGCGTAACCGCTGCCGCGTGACTGGCCGTCCGCACGGCTACTACAACAAGTTCGGCCTCGGTCGTAACAAGCTGCGTGAAGCCGCCATGCGTGGCGACGTGCCCGGACTGAAGAAGTCCAGCTGGTAACGCCACGTAGAATCATCAGGAGCGCAAGTTAAATGAGCATGCAAGACACTCTGGCGGATATGTTTACCCGTATCCGCAATGCGCAGCAGGCCACCAAGGAGACGGTCACCATGCCGTCCTCCAAAATCAAGGTTGAAGTGGCCCGCGTGCTGAAAGAAGAGGGTTACATCACTGACTTCGCCGTGAGCGAATCAGCCAAGCCCGAGCTGACCGTCAGCCTCAAGTACTTCGAAGGCAAGCCGGTCATCGAGCATCTGCAGCGGGTTTCCAAGCCGTCCCTGCGTAGTTACAAGGGCAAGGATGCGCTGCCGAAGGTCGCCGATGGCCTGGGTGTCGCGATCGTCACCACCTCCAAGGGTGTGATGACCGATCGTGCCGCGCGTCAGGCTGGTGTCGGCGGCGAAGTCCTCTGCACCGTATTCTAGGAGTTTGGAATGTCCCGCGTAGCCAAATATCCGGTTAAAGTGCCCGCTGGCGTCGAGGTCAAGATCGACGGCGCCACGCTGACCGCCAAAGGCGGTCAGGGCACCCTCTCCATGCCCGTTCACGACGATGTCGTGGTCGCGCAGGAAGATGGCCAGCTGACCTTCCAGCCGAGCAAATCTGCTAAGAGCTGGGCCATGGTCGGCACCACCCGTGCCCTGGTTCAGAACCTGGTCACCGGCGTGTCCGAGGGCTTTACCAAGTCTCTCGAAATCATCGGCGTCGGTTATCGCGCTCAAGCGAAAGGCCAGACGCTCAACCTGACACTGGGCTTCTCTCACCCGGTCGACTATCAACTGCCTGAAGGTGTCACGGCGGAAACGCCGAAGAACACCGTCATCGTGCTGAAGAGCGCGGACAAGCAGAAGCTCGGCCAGGTCGCAGCGGAAATCCGCGCTTTCCGTCCGCCTGAACCCTACAAGGGCAAGGGTGTGCGTTACGCGGATGAGCAGGTCCGCCGTAAAGAAGCCAAGAAGAAGTAAGGCAGGGTTATGAACGCGAAGAAAGAATCTCGTCTCCGTCGTGCCCGCCGCGCTCGCGCGAAGATCCGCGAGCTGGGCGTGTCTCGCCTGTGCGTCAATCGTACCCCCCGTCACATCTACGCGCAGATTATCTCGCCGGATGGTGGCAAGGTCCTGGCCAGCGCTTCCACGCTGGACAAGAGCCTGCGCGAGGGTTCGACCGGCAATGCAGACGCCGCAGCCAAAGTTGGTGCGCTGATCGCTGAACGCGCCAAGGAAGCGGGCATCACCCAGGTGGCCTTCGATCGCGCTGGCTTCAAGTACCACGGTCGTGTGAAGGCCCTGGCCGACGCCGCACGTGAAGGCGGCCTGGAATTCTAAAGGGTTTTACGATGGCGAAGAACGAACAGCAAAACGGCGATCTGCAGGAAAAGCTCGTGCAGGTCAACCGTGTCGCCAAGGTGGTCAAGGGTGGCCGTATTTTCGGCTTCACCGCTCTGACTGTCGTGGGCGACGGTAACGGTCGCGTCGGCTTCGGTCGTGGCAAGGCACGTGAAGTGCCGGTCGCGATTCAGAAGGCGATGGACCAGGCGCGCCGCAACATGATCAAGGTGAACCTGGTCGGCGGTACCCTCCAGTATCCGGTCAAGGCTCGTCATGGCGCCTCCAAGGTGTACATGCAGCCGGCCTCTGACGGTACTGGTATCATCGCCGGCGGCGCCATGCGCTCCGTGCTGGAATTGGCCGGCGTGCACAACGTCCTGGCCAAGTGCTATGGCTCCACCAATCCGGTGAACGTGGTCCGTGCGACCGTGAATGGCCTGGCTTCCATGCAGTCGCCGGAAGACGTGGCCGCCAAGCGCGGTCTCTCAGTCGAAGCGATCACGGGGTAATACACCATGGCAGCTACGATCAAGGTTACCCAGACCCGCAGCACCATCGGCACGTTGGCCAAGCACAAGGCCACCATGAAGGGCCTCGGCCTGCGCCGCATCGGTCACACGGTTGAACTGGAAGACACCCCTGCCGTTCGCGGCATGATCCACAAGGTCAACTACCTTGTGCGTGTTGAGGGAGAGTAATCCATGAAACTTAACAGCCTGAGCCCGGCACCGGGCTCCAAACACGCTGAAAAGCGCGTCGGTCGTGGCATCGGTTCCGGTCTGGGCAAGACCGGCGGCCGTGGCCACAAGGGCCAGAAGTCGCGCAGCGGTGGCAGCGTGAAGCCCGGCTTCGAGGGCGGTCAGATGCCCCTGCAGCGTCGTCTGCCGAAGTTTGGTTTCACCTCCGCCAAGTCTTTGGTTTCCGAGGAAGTCCGCCTGGCCGAGCTGGCCAAGGTCGCGGGTGACGAAGTCACCCTGGAAAGCCTCAAGGAAGCCAATGTGCTGAAGGATTCCACGCAGCATGCGAAGGTGATCCTTTCCGGCGATCTGAACAAGGCGGTCACCGTTCGCGGTCTGCGGGTCACCAAGGGTGCCCGCGCAGCGATCGAAGCCGCCGGTGGCAAGGTAGAGGACTAAATGGCCAAGTCAGGAAACATGCCGGCGATGGGCAGCGGTCTGAGTGAACTGTGGGCGCGTCTGCGCTTCGTGCTCCTCGCCATCGTGGTCTACCGTATCGGTGCCCACATACCCGTTCCCGGTATCAATCCTGACCAGCTTGCTGCCTTGTTCAGGGAGCAGCAGGGCACCATCCTGGGCATGTTCAACATGTTCTCGGGCGGTGCCCTGGAGCGCATGAGTATCCTCGCCCTCGGCATCATGCCGTACATCTCGGCGTCGATCATCATGCAGCTCCTGACCGCCGTCTCGCCCCACCTCGAGCAGTTGAAGAAGGAGGGCGAGAGCGGCCGCCGCAAGATCAGCCAGTACACGCGCTACGGCACGGTGGTGCTGGCCCTGGTTCAGGCCACCGGCATGTCCGTGGGTCTGGCCAGCCAAGGCATTGCCTATACGGCCGATCTCAGCTTCTATTTCACCGCGATCATCACCTTCGTGAGTGGCGCGGTGTTCTTGATGTGGCTGGGTGAGCAGATCACCGAGAAGGGCATCGGCAACGGCATTTCGCTGCTGATCTTCGCGGGTATCGTCGCCGGCCTGCCCGGAGCTGTGGCTCAAGCCTTCGAGCTTGCCCGCAACGAGGGCGCGTGGAATGTGTTGCCGCTGTTGGCGCTTAGCCTTCTGGGTATCGCCACCGTGGCGTTCGTCGTGTTCATCGAACGCGGCCAGCGCCGGATCACGGTGAACTACCCGCGCCGCCAGGTAGGCAACAAGATGTATGCAGGGCAGAGCAGCTACCTGCCGCTCAAGGTCAACATGGCGGGTGTCATTCCGGCCATCTTTGCCTCGAGCATCCTGTTGTTCCCCGCCTCACTCGGTCAGTGGGTAGGTGCGGGCGACGGCATGGAATGGTTGCAGCGCGCGTCCCAGGCGTTGGCCCCAGGTCAGCCCCTTTATATCTTGCTTTTCGCGGCGGCGGTGGTATTCTTCTGCTTCTTTTACACAGCGCTGGTCTTCAACCCCAAGGATGTGGCCGACAACCTCAAGAAGTCGGGTGCCTTCCTGCCGGGGATTCGTCCTGGCGAGCAGACCGCTCGTTATGTCGACAAGGTCATGACTCGTCTGACCCTGTTCGGCGCTCTCTACATCACTGCGGTTTCCCTGATGCCCCAGTTCCTGATCGTAGCGTGGAACGTGCCGTTCTTCTTTGGCGGTACCTCGCTGCTGATCGTGGTCGTGGTCATCATGGACTTCATGGCCCAGGTGCAGTCGCACCTCATGTCGCACCAGTATGAGTCGGTGATGAAGAAGTCCAACCTGAAAGGCTACGGTAGCGGCGGCATCATGCGCTAAGGCGCCGCAGGCCGATTTGGCACGCCGCAAGCCGATTTTGGAGAGAACGATGAAAGTTCGAGCTTCCGTGAAGAAAATGTGCCGCAATTGCAAGATCATTCGTCGCAATGGCGCTGTTCGCGTCATCTGCACCGAGCCGCGGCACAAGCAGCGCCAGGGTTAATCCTGGCCTGAATTGAACCGGGTGCTGGCATACCCCTTGCCCTAATGACGGGAAGGGGGTATGCTATTGCGCCTTTTGTAGTTGATTAACCGAGCAAGCCGCTCAAACTTCGGAGTAAGCTGATGGCCCGTATTGCAGGCGTCAATATCCCGGACAACAAGCATGCGGCGATCTCGCTGACCTACATCTTCGGGATTGGCCGTACTCGCGCACAGGAAATCTGTGAAGCGACCGGCATCGCGCCGACCACCAAGATCCAGGATCTGTCATCTGAAGAGATCGACAGCCTGCGTAGTGAAGTCGGCAAGTATACCGTTGAAGGCGACCTTCGTCGTGATGTGACGCTGAACATCAAGCGTCTCATGGACTTGGGTTGCTACCGTGGTCTGCGTCATCGTCGTGGTCTTCCGATGCGCGGTCAGCGCACCAAGACCAACGCGCGTACCCGTAAGGGACCGCGTAAGCCGATCCGCAAATAACACGCACGTTCTGGCGTAAAGACAGGAATTGACATCAACATGGCTAACCCGCGTAGCAACCGTAAAAAGGTTAAAAAGCAGGTAGTGGATGCCGTTGCGCATATCCATGCCTCTTTTAACAACACGATCATTACGATCACAGACCGCCAGGGCAACGCTCTTTCCTGGGCGACAGCCGGTGGTTCGGGTTTTCGTGGTTCTCGCAAGAGCACCCCGTTCGCTGCTCAAGTGGCAAGCGAGCGTGCAGCAACTGCTGCAGCCGAGTATGGTGTGAAAAACGTCGACGTGCTGGTCAAGGGCCCCGGTCCTGGCCGTGAATCCGCCGTGCGTGCACTCAACGCCGCCGGCTTCCGCGTGCAAAGCATCACCGACGCGACGCCCATTCCCCACAATGGCTGCCGTCCGCCGAAGAAACGCCGCGTTTAAGGAGACAGATTCATGGCTCGTTACATTGGACCGAAGTGCAAACTGTCTCGCCGGGAAGGTACCGACCTCTTCCTCAAGAGCGGTGTCACTCCCTTCGAGAAAAAGTGCAAATCCGAACAGATTCCGGGTGTGCACGGCCAGCGCCGTCAGCGTCTTTCCGACTACGGCTTGCAGCTTCGCGAGAAGCAGAAAGTACGTCGCATGTACGGCGTACTCGAAAAGCAGTTCCGCAACTACTACAAGGAAGCCGCCCGCCTGAAGGGTGCGACCGGTGAGTTGTTGCTGCAGCTGCTTGAGTCCCGACTGGACAACGTCGTCTACCGCATGGGCTTTGGCGCCACTCGCTCCGAGGCTCGTCAGCTGGTAAGCCACAAGGCGATTGCCGTCAACGGCAAGACCGTCAACGTGGCCTCCTACCAGGTCAAGCCCGGCGACGTGGTATCCGTTCGTGAAAAGGCCAAGCAACAGGCGCGTATCCAGAACGCCCTAAGCATCGCCGCCAACCGTGGCGACGTGGCCTGGATCGAACTCGACGCCAAGAAGATGGAAGGCACCTTCAAGGCCCTGCCTGAGCGCGGTGACCTGACTGCCGACATCAACGAGCAACTGATCGTCGAGCTGTACTCGAAGTAAGCGGTCCGTCCGCGCCGCCCTCCTCCGGGAGGGCGGCGGTTATTACCGAGTATTCGTTTGGCAGCCTGAAAGGTGTTCATATGCAGCGTTCAGTGACAGAGTTTCTCCGTCCTCGCGACATCAAGGTCGAAGAGATCAGCGCACACCACGCAAAGATCGTGCTCGAGCCGTTCGAGCGTGGCTTCGGCCACACGTTGGGCAATGCTCTGCGTCGTATCCTGCTCTCGTCCATGCCCGGCTGCGCCGTGGTGGAGACCGAGATCGCCGGCGTCGACCATGAGTACAGCGCGATCGAGGGTGTCCAGGAAGATGTCATCGAAATCCTCCTGAACCTCAAGGACGTGGCGATCAAGATGCACAGCCGCGACGAGGCGATGCTCTCGCTGAACAAGCAGGGCCCGGCCGTCGTCACCGCTGGTGACATCGCCGTCGATCACGACGTCGAAGTGGTCAACCCCGAGCACGTCATCGCCCACGTCAATGAAGGCGCCGAGCTCAAGATGCAGCTGAAGGTGGCCCGTGGTCGCGGCTATGAGCCTGCGGATGTCCGCAGCGAAGCCGACGACGAGACACGCGCCATCGGCCGTCTGCAGCTGGATGCGACCTTCAGCCCCGTGCGCCGCGTTTCCTACAGCGTCGAAGCCGCCCGCGTCGAACAGCGCACCGACCTCGACAAGCTGATCATCAACCTGGAAACCGACGGCACCCTGGATCCGGAAGAGGCGATCCGTCGCAGCGCGACCATCCTGCAAGAGCAGCTGGCAGCGTTCGTCGACCTGGAAGCCGACAAGGAACAGGAAGTGGTCGAGGAAGAGGATCATATCGATCCCATCCTGCTGCGCCCCGTAGACGATCTCGAGTTGACCGTTCGTAGCGCCAACTGCCTGAAAGCCGAGAATATCTACTACATCGGCGATCTGATTCAGCGCACCGAGGTGGAGCTGTTGAAGACCCCGAACCTCGGCAAGAAGTCCTTGAACGAGATCAAGGACGTGTTGGCTGCTCGTGGTCTGTCCCTTGGCATGCGGCTTGAAAATTGGCCGCCGGCTAGCCTGAAGGACGACAAGGCCACCGCCTAAGCGTCGGCTCGAGTCCCAGTTTGGTAAGGAATCACAACCATGCGTCATCGTAAGAGTGGTCGTCACCTCAATCGTACCAGCTCGCACCGCCAGGCCATGTTTCGCAACATGAGCGTGTCGCTGGTCGAGCACGAAGTGATCAAGACAACCCTTCCCAAGGCCAAGGAGCTGCGTCGTCATATCGAGCCGCTCATCACCCTGGCCAAGGAAGACAGCGTCGCCAACCGGCGTCTGGCCTTCAGCCGTACCCGCTCGAAGGAAGCGGTCGGCAAGCTCTTCAATGAGCTGGGTCCGCGTTACGTCGAGCGTCCGGGCGGTTACGTCCGTATTCTCAAGTGCGGTTTCCGCACCGGCGATAACGCCCCTATGGCCTACGTCGAGCTGGTCGATCGCCCCGTCGTTGAAGAAGAGGCCGTCGGCGAGGAGTAATCCTTTCGACAGCGCTTCGACACGACGCGAAACCGACACCTCCGGGTGTCGGTTTTTTTATGTCTGTCATTTGTCGGCGGGGCCTCCGCTCTTCATCCTGAGCAGTGACGGCCAAAGGGCGTCGGTGTGTCTACGCCTTCAAGTGTGTCGGCACCGTTGGCATGGCGGCGGGTGGAGATGGGCGCGAATACTACTGCTTGGAGATATCTTCCACGCCGATTTCGTAGGTCTGCTGGGTGCGGCCGATATGGGCGTCCAGCAGCGAGCGCAGGGCTGCGGTATCGCTGACCTGGACGGCGTCGACGATCTCGGTGTGCTCCTTGAGCGATAGCCGGGTATGGTCCGGGCGGGTGGCCAGGTGGGTGCGCAGTGCGGCGATCTTGCCGGCGTACTGTTCGTAGGAGCTCTTCAGGTAGGCGTTGCCACAATGGTTGAAGAAGGCCATGTGGAAAACCGAATCCAGGTCCAGGTAGTCGGTGATGCGCCCGGAGCCGTGGGCTACCTGCATCTGGCTTTCGACCTGCCGAAGTTCCTGGTAGAGCCCTGGCTGGTCGAACTCGATCGCCAGCTCAAGCGCGGCCGGCTCCAGGGTGCGGCGGAAGGTACAGATGTTGCCGACCTCGCGAGCGCTGAGGGTGAAGACCTGGGCGCCCGACTGCGGCTTGATGATCACCAGGCCCTCGTGCTTGAGTCGGGTCAAGGCTTCGCGGACCGGGGTCTTGGAGACGTTCAACAGCGCCGATATGCCGCGTTCGGAGATGGCTTCGCCCAGGGCCAACTCGCCCCGTATGATCATGTTGCGCACGTGATCGGTGACCAGGGCGCCGAGGGAAGGGGGGCGTTCAAAGTCCTGCATCTCGATCCTTTGGACTGGCGGTGTGAGGCCTGAGGCGGGCCATGGGAACTTGCCACAGGGTAGCACAGTCGACTGGAATACCAGATGCCCGCGGCATAAGGGAAACCTGGCCCGAAGCCAAGACCGGTCCTTCACCCCGAGCGGCAGTTCCTGGCAGTGCGTATGAGCCCGATGTGCGTGCCCTGTGTCAGTAGGGCCGTATCAGTAGGGCCGCGCGTGTTCGTGAAGGAAGTCCCTGTCGATGGTAAAGCCGAGACCCTCGCCTGTGGGGACGCTTACCCAGCCATCGCTCTGAGTGACCGGTGTGGTGACCAGCTCGGAGCGGAAGGGATGGCTCGAGGTGTCGTACTCAAAGATCGGGCCGCTGGCCGATAGGGTGGGATTGACCAGTGGCGTCGCCGCGATGGCATGCAGTGAGGCGTACTGGCCGATGGCAGTCCCCCACACATGCGGATTCACCTGGATGCCGTTGGCGAGCGCCAGGGTGGTGATATGCGCCATGGCGGTCAGACCGCCGGCCATGGCCACATCGGGCTGGGCAATATCGATGCAGCGCCCGGCCAGCAGGTCACGGAAACCGTAGAGGGTGAATTCCGCCTCACCACCGGCAAGAGGAATCAGTGTCTTCTGTTTCAACAGGCGGTAGCCTTCCTTGTCATCTGGATTGACCGGCTCCTCGAACCAGCGTAGGCCGAAGTCCTTGAGACCTTCTGCCAGCAGCGCCGCCTCGCTGGTGGTGTAGGCGTGGTTGGCGTCGATCATCAGTTCGATGTCATCGCCCAGGGCGTCGCGTATATCGGTCATGACCTTGATGTCGTTGGCCACACCGAAGCCCAGCTTGATCTTCATGCTGGCAAAGCCCGCGTCACGGTGGCGGCAAGCTTCCTCGACCAGGCCGTCGGTATCGGCGCCAAGCTCAGTGCGAAAGAAGCCGGTGGCGTAGGCGGGGAGGCGCTCTCGAAAACCGCCGCCAAGCAGCTCAAAAACCGGGCGCTGGGTGGCCTTGCCCTTGAGATCCCAGAGCGCGATATCGAGGGCGCTGATGGCTGCGATCACTACCCCCTTGCGCCCGTAATCTCGGGTGTGGTTGTAGAGCTCGTGCCAGATGACCTCGCTATCGAACACCGAGCGGCCGACGACCAACGGCGTGATCACGTGCTTGAGGACCGCAGCGGCCAGCTCGGGTTCCAGCAGCCCAGCGCAAAGCGCCTCGCCCCAGCCACTCTGGCCATCCTGAGTTACCACCTCGACCAGCGTCGCGGAGCGCCGGGTGACCCATTGCTGGGAGAAGGCGAAGGGGCGGGGCAGCTCGGACGCCATGGTGTAGACATTGATGCGCTCGATGATCATCGATGGGCTCCAGTGGGGCAGAAGGTATTGGGGGCTGAGCGTCGTGCCGCCTATGGGGTGGCGGTCGCCGCCCAGTCGGCGTGAGCCTCGATAAATGCCCGGGCTCGTCTGGCGACTTCGGCAGGACCGAAACCCGGTTGATAGAGCGCGCCACCGAGGCCGAATCCACGCGCTCCTGCATCAAGGTAGCCCGCCATGCTGGCCGGTGTGATGCCACCCACCGGCAATAGAGGCGTCGTCTCGGGCAGAACGGCGCGCATGGCCTTTACCGCCGCGGGTGAGATCGCCTCGGCAGGGAACAACTTGAGAAAGGCGGCGCCGGCCTCGATGGCCGCGAAGGCTTCACTGACGGTGCCCACGCCGGGGCCGTAGACCAAGCTCCGCGCCGAGGCTTCCCGGGCGATCCGGGTATCCAGATTGGGCGCGATGATCAGGCGTCCACCGGCCTGTTCGACCTCAGCTACGCGATCGGTTGCGGTGACCGTACCCGCCCCCACCAAGGCATCTTCGCCCACATGGGCTGCCAGGCGCCGAAGGCTTGTCAGCGGGTCGGGAGAATTGAGCGGCACTTCGATCAGCCGGAAGCCTGCCTCAAGCAGCGCATCGGCCATTGGCACCACCTCATCGGGCGTAATGCCGCGCAGGATGGCGACAAAGGGGCAGGCACCGAAGGCCTGTTGCCAGTTCAGCATGGGATCAGCTCCGCAGCGCGTGCGATGGCCAGCTGCCCGTGGCGTGACAGGCCGGGCGTGGCCAGGGTGGAGGGTAGCGACAGAAGGTCGGTGGCAATGCGATAACGTTCGGCCAGATCAGGGCGACCGATGATGGTGACCTGCTCCGGCGTCGGCCCCTGGCGCAACTGACCGAGGCATTCCTCGCCGATCAGCAGGCCCGAGAGGTAGTCGGCGCTCTGCTCCGGGGACAGCTGATCGAACAGGTGGAGAGAGCGTGTGGTGAACAGGGTCGCCAGCAGCTCTCCTGGATGGCGGCGGGCGGTCTCTACTCCGCGTACAAAGGCCTCGGGGGAGAGCTCGCCCTGGCGCATGGTGCGACCGAGCAGCGAGTGCTCACGCAGCAGCGCGTAGAGCTCGCCGGTCATGCAGGTGACAAACCGGGTGATCCTGCCCTGCTCGACCGTCAGCCACTTGTTGTGGGTGCCGGGCAACAGGAAGGTGCCATCGCTGACCCCCTGGGTGGCCAGATAGCCGAAGACCTCGGTTTCCTCGCCGCGAATCACGTCAGGGCGCTCGCCCTCGGGCGACTGCACCGCGCCGGTGACAAAGTGTACCTGGCCGAGGTCTGGGACATCTTCGCTGACCAGCGCGCCGGCCAGTTCCTCGATCCCCAGGGGAAGCGGCTGGTAAGGGGTCTCGACCCAGCCATTGCGACTGGTGATCATGCCCGAGGCCAGAATTGGCAGGCCAGGATGGGCGTCCAGCCAGTCATGGATGGTATGGCGGAGAAAACCGGCAAAGTCCCTGTCGGGAACCGCAAGAATCCCGTGGGGGCTCTCGCGGCTTTCGAGGGCCTCGCCGTGGCGATCGACGAGGCTTGCACGAAACGATGAGGTCCCCCAGTCGATGCCGATCATCAGGGGAGACGGCATCCTAGATCCTCCCGAACTCGGCCAGCAGGTCCTCGACGGTCTTGCCCTGCTGAACCCATGCGCGGGTGGCTTCCTCGCGCTCGGCCTGCTCCAGTGCCAGCTCGACCACCTCGGCGGCCCTGGCCAGCGGAATGACGGTCACGCCCATCACGTCGGCGACGATAAAGTCACCGGGATTGACCGGCACCCCGCCGCAGGCGATGGGCACGTTGATCGACAGCTCTTCCTTGCGCTCGGAGAACATGGTGTGGGTACCGCGCGGAGTAATGGCGCGGGTCCAGATCGGCCAATGTATGTCTTCCAGTTCATCGGTATCGCGGCCGGCGCCATCCACTACCATGGCGCGAATGCCACGATTCTTGGCCAGCGCTCCCATCAGGCCGCCACACACCGAGGTATTGGGGTCACCGCCAGCGTCGACCACGATGATGTCGCCGGGTTGGCCCATCTCCAGCGCCTTGAGCGGGTCGACCAGGTCGCCCTTGGACAGCTGCACGGTGATTGCCTGGCCACAGACCTTGGCGCGGAAGGCCGGCTTGATGCCGCTGTCCATCACCCCGGTGCGGTATTGGGAATCGGCGAAGACCGCCGTGGCGGAGTAGTAGGACAGCACCTTGTCGAATTTCTCGAGCAGTGCCGCGTCGCGCTTGAAGTCGTTGAATTGCTTGAGCATGGATAGGTTCCTCTGGTCGGTGTGGTGGCGTGGTTCAGTGAGACGGCGTGTTGACGGGATTGAGGGGCGCCTGGCCGGACAGCACCCGGGCAACTTCCTGGGCGGCGATGGTGCGGGCCGCGCGCAGGGATTCCTCCGAGTAGTAGGCGGCGTGGGGCGTCACGATGACGTTGGGCAGCGAGAACAGCGGGTTGTCGTCGGGAGACCAGTGCTTGCGCTTGGCCGGCTCCTCCTCGGGGTCATCGAGGCCCGCGCCGGCGATCCAGCCTTGCGACAACGCCTGGTAGAGCGCGCGGTTGTCGATGGTGGGGCCGCGACCGGTACACACCACCAGGGCGTTGGGCTTCATCGAGCGAAACTCCTTTTCGCCCAGGAAGTGACGGGTCTGCGCCGTCATCGGCACCTGCATCATGACCACGTCGGATTCGGCGACCAGGGTGTCCTTGTCCACCGCCGCCACCTGATGGGCGGCGATGGTGGCATCGTCGACGTAGGGGTCGTGGATGATCACCTGGGCGCCGAAGGCCTTGGCGCGTTGGGCAATGGCCTGGCCGATGGCACCAAAGGAGACGATGCCGACGGTCTGGCCACGCAGGCGATGCAGGGGGGCAGCACTCTGCCAGCGCCATTCGCCTCGATGGGTGGCCCGGTCGTAGGGGAACAGACCGCGGGCCAGGGCCAGCCACAGGCTGATGGCGTGATCGGCGACCTCTTCGGTGCAGTAATTGCGCACGTTGGTGACCTGAATGCCCTTGGCGGTGGCCGCCGCGACGTCGACGATGTCGGTGCCGACGCCGTAGCGGGCAATAACCTGGCAACGTTGCATGGCAGCGATGGTGGTGGCGCCGATGTAGGCGTACTGGTTGATCATGGCGGCGCAGTCAGATGCGTGGTCCAGCAGGTCCTGCTCCGACTTGGCCTGCAGCGCCACCACCTCCGCTCCTGCCTGCTCGAGAATGTCTCGCTCAAGCTCGACATCGGCGAAGTCGTGATCGGTGATGATCACCTTCGGTCTGGTGGACATGGCACTTCCTCGTGGTGATTCATTGTCGTGTTTTTGTTCAACTGGTGTACCAGGCACCAGATAGGTTGGAATATACAAGCTGACGTCACGCTGTCAAAGATGATTGATCGCCACCGTTATTAGACATTGGTCTTGCTTGGTGTCGTAACTATTGCGCCGAATCAGCCACCGAACGGCCTTGTGTCGAACCCTGCTTGTTTCTTTCTGAGTTTCTTATAAGCATTTAAAAACAGACATATAAGTCTAGAAGATAGTGGCGGAGTCGGGATCGCTTCGGCGGCAGGGAATGATGGCGGAAAGCAAGGGTGGGCGTGGCCGAGTGCGAGAGAGCCTTGGCGCTTTCTTGACAGATCCTTTTGGCATCAATCAATCTTCAAGTCGAAATCTGGAATACCAGTTGATGGAAGCCCCTCTCCTCCATCAACACTGTCTTCAACAACAACAGCGAGAATTTGACATGACCAAGAAATGGCTACTTCTCGGCATGCTGGTCGCCGCCGCGCCGGCTCAGGCCGCCACCGTCATCAAGCTGGGACACGGCGCCAACGAAAACTTCCACATGTCGCGGGCGATGGTGGAGTTCGAGCGTCTGGTGGAAGAAGGTTCCGATGGCGAGATCGACGTGCAGATCTTTCCGTCGTCCCAGATGGGCCCCGACCGGGCCATGATCGAAGGAGTGCAGACCGGTATCCTGGAAATGGCGGTGTCGCCGTCGTCGTTCTTCAACAACTGGGATCCCGCCTTCGGCGTGGTCGAGCTGGCCTACATCTACCCGGACAAGGACACCGCCCTGGACGTGCTCGATGGCCCCGAGGGCGATGCTCTGCTGGAACGGCTCGATCGGCTTGGCCTGAAGGGGCTTGGCTGGGTCGAGAGCGGCATGCGCCATCTGACCAACAATGTGCGCCCGATCGGCTCACCGGAGGACCTCGACGGGATCAAGCTGCGCACCATGAAGGTGCCGGCCCACGTCGACACCTTCAAGGCGCTGGGGGCCAACCCGACGCCGATGAACTTTGGTGAGGTCTATTCCGCCCTGCAGCAGGGGGTCATCGACGGCCAGGAAAACCCGCTTTCGCTGATCGACACCCAGCGCTTCCACGAGGTGCAGAAGTACCTGACCCTGTCGGGACACATCTTCACCGTCTACACGCCGGTCATCTCCAAGGCCTTCTTCGAGTCCCTGCCCGAAGACCAGCAGCAACTGATCCAGCAGTCGATGGACCAGGCTATCGCCTACGACCGCGAGTTGGTGGCCGCGGAAGATGCCGACCACCTGGCGCGTATCCAGGAGCAGGGTGTCGAGGTATCCGAACTGTCCGATGAGCAGTACCAGGCCTTCGCCGCCATCGCCGAAGACGTCAACGCCCAGTATCGCGAGCGTATCGGCGCGGATGTCTTCGATGGCTGGATGGCCGCCATCGACAGCGCCGCCGCCCAGTGATCAAGCACAAGACCGGCACGCTGACCGCGCCGGGGACGCCGCCATGGCGGCTGTCTCCCGGCTGGCGCCCGAAGCCGGCTAGCCGAGGACACGCCGATGATTCGTTGGCTGAATGAAAGACTGGAAGAGTGTCTGTCAGTGGTGCTGCTGGCGCTGATCGTTGCTCTGGTGTGTGCCAATGTGCTGGCGCGCTATGTGCTGAACGCGTCCCTGTCCTGGGGCGAGGAACTGGTGGGCTGGCTATTTATCTGGTTTATCTGGATCGCAGTGAGCTATGTCTTTCGCCAGGACAAGCACATCGAGATCGCCTTCCTGAAGGAGCGCTTGCCCGAGGCGGCCCAGCGCCGCCTGACCCTGGTGGTCCGGCTGACCGTGGTGGCGTTTCTGGTCACCATCAGCATCCACTGCATCGAACTGATGCTCAACCCCATGGTGCGAAGCCAGGTGTCGGTGGTGCTGCAGATGCCGGTGCCGCTGTACTACGCCTCGGCCCCGGCCGGTGCCCTGCTGTCGGCGTTTCGCATCCTGCAACACTGCTGGTCGTCGTGGCAGTCGCCTCGCACCAGCGTTGAAGGAGGTGCCCTATGATCGCCGTTTCCCTGATCGGCATGCTGTTCGCCTTTATCGCCATCAGCATGCCGGTGGCCATGGCCATGGGGCTCGCCACCCTGCTGGTGATGCTGCTGGTCGATGGTGCGCCGCCGGTGGTGCTGCTGGCGCGTTCGCTGGTGACCGCGGCAGACTCCTTTCCGCTGATCGCGGTGCCGCTGTTCGTGCTGGCCGGCGACCTGATGCAGATGGGCGGCATGTCGCGGCGAATCGTCGGCTTCGCCCACTCGCTGGTGGGGCACGTCAAGGGTGGTCTGGCCTACGTCAATGTGCTGGCTTGCTGCTTCTTTGCGGCGATTTCCGGCTCGTCTCCGGCCACCGTGGCGGCGATCGGTTCGAACATGGTGCCGGAGATGGAAAAGGTCGGCTATCCACGTCGCTTCTCGTCTGCGCTGACCGCCGCCGGCGGCATGGTGGGGGTGATGATTCCGCCGTCGATCCCCTTCATCATCTATGGCGTCTCGGCCGAGGTCTCGATCGGCAAGCTGTTCATGGCGGGGATCGTACCCGGCGTCATGTTCGGCCTCGCCTACATGCTGACGGCGCGCCTGATGCTCAGGCACAACCGCAAGCTGCTGGAAGACCGTACCCGCTTCTCCGGCAAGGCGGTGGCCACCTCACTGCGTGAGTCGATCTGGGCGCTGCTGGTGCCTGTCATCATCCTGGGAGGCATCTACGGAGGGATCTTTACGCCCACCGAGGCCGGCGGTGTGGCGGTGATCTACTCGATCATCGTCGGGGTCTTCGTCTACGGCGATATCCGGCTGTCGGAGCTGCCCAAGGTGTTTGCGCGCAGTGCCTCGACCAGCGGTCAGATCCTGATCCTGGTGGTGGTGGCCGGTGGCTTCGGCCAGCTTTTGACCATTGCCCAGGTGCCCAATGACCTGGCCGCCGCCATCACCGACTTCTCCACCAACCCGCTGGTGCTGCTGCTGATGGTCAACCTGCTGTTGCTGATCGTCGGCATGTTCATGGAGACCATTGCGGCGATCATCATTTTGACCCCGCTGCTGCTGCCGGTGGCCGCCGCCGCCGGGGTCGATCCGATCCACTTCGGGGTGATCATGACCGTCAACCTGGCCATCGGTTTCTGTACTCCGCCCTTGGGCGTCAACCTGTTCGTTGCCTCGTCGGTGGCCGGGGTGAAGATCATGGAGGTGTCGGCGGCGATCATTCCCTACTTCGTGGCGATGATCGCGCTGCTTCTGGCCATCACCTACCTGCCGGGCATCTCGCTGTTCCTCACCGGCGGCTAGGCATATTTACCCGCGATCACACGTGCACTATCGCGCGTAGCATCGATCGGCGCTTCGATCCCGTATCGCAGCGCCGGTTTCTCGTGTCTGGTGGCTGGCGCCTCCCCTATGCTGTCAGTCAGGGACAAGGTATCGGGGGAAAGGCATGCAAAGGACGTGGC
This sequence comes from Halomonas sp. BN3-1, assembly GCF_003056325.1. Classification (NCBI taxonomy): domain Bacteria; kingdom Pseudomonadati; phylum Pseudomonadota; class Gammaproteobacteria; order Oceanospirillales; family Halomonadaceae; genus Halomonas; species Halomonas sp. BN3-1. Next base: position 47,997 of record NZ_PYVV01000009.1, read on the forward strand.
AGAGGCTGTTGTCGATGCTGGTGCTATCGCCACTCATCGCCGTGGCGCAGACGCCGGGCGATCCAGAAGAAGCGGGCAAGGAGGCTGCCCAGGCGTCATCATTGGCCGAGGTGGGGGGCAGTGCGGCGCCCACGGTCGACGCCGCCGAGGTGCGCGACTGCTTTGTACAGATGGGCCAGGGGGCGGTGGGTGACTGCATCGGACTCGCCGCCGACGCCTGCCAGCAGAGCCCGGGCGGGGCTACGACCCTGGGCATCGTCGATTGCCTGGCCCAGGAGACCCGGGTCTGGGATGAACTGCTCAACGCCCAGTATCAGGAGCTGCGCGCGCTGATGCGCGAGCAGGACGAGGGGAATCCTGACGTGGGTATCTCCCGGGTGGACGCGCTAAGAGACGTGCAGCGTGCCTGGATCACCTTCCGCGACGCCGAGTGCGGCTACGCCTACGCCCGCTACCAGGATGGCACCATCCGCAGCGTCTTCGCCGCCGCCTGTCAGCTTGAACAGACCGCCCGGCGGGCGCTTGCCTTGAAGGGCATCCTGCACGAGAGCAGTCTTTAGGTAGGGTGTGGCTGACGCTGCTGTGTCCTCGCGCTTCTGTGTGAAATAAAGCGCGAACCATCAGGAACAGAAAAGGGGAAGGCCTTGGCCTTCCCCTTTCGCTGCTTCTTTCATCAGTGTTTTCGATTGTCGCTGCGGCTACACGCGTTCCACCCGCGGGCCTCAGGCGGTCGCGGTTTCCTTGTCGCCCTTGCGCGAGGTGGGGGCGGCGCGTTTGAGCAGCGGCTTGAGGAAGCGCCCGGTGTGGGAGACCGCCATCTCGGCAAGCTGTTCCGGGGTGCCCTCGGCGATGATGCGTCCACCGCCGGACCCGCCCTCCGGGCCCAGGTCGATCAGCCAGTCGGCGGTCTTGATCACGTCAAGGTTGTGCTCGATGACCACCACGGTGTTGCCGTGGTCGCGCAGCCGGTGCAGGACCGTCAGCAGCTGGCGGATGTCCTCGAAGTGCAGGCCGGTGGTGGGCTCGTCGAGGATGTACAGGGTCTTGCCGGTATCGCGCTTGGCCAGCTCCCGGGCCAGCTTGACCCGCTGGGCCTCGCCGCCGGACAGGGTGGTGGCGCTCTGGCCCAGGCGGATGTAGGTCAGGCCCACGTCGACCAGGGTCTGCAGACGACGGGCGATGGCGGGCACCGGGCTGAAGAACTCCAGCGCCTCCTCCACGGTCATCTCCAGCACCTCATCGATGGTCTTGCCCTTGTAGTGGATATCCAGGGTCTCGCGGTTGTAGCGCTTGCCCTTGCACACGTCGCAGGGCACATAGATATCCGGCAGGAAGTGCATCTCGACCTTGATCATGCCCTCGCCCTGACACGCCTCGCAGCGCCCGCCCTTGACGTTGAACGAGAAGCGGCCGGGCTTGTAGCCGCGTGAGCGCGCCTCCTGGGTGCCGGCGAACAGTTCACGAATGGGGGTGAAGATGCCGGTGTAGGTCGCCGGGTTGGAGCGCGGCGTGCGGCCGATCGGGCTCTGGTCGATGTCGATGATCTTGTCGAGCTGATCGAGCCCCTCGATGCCGGTGTAGGGTGACGGCGTCAGGGTAGTGGCCTTGTTCAGCTCGCGCGCGGCGATCGGCATCAGGGTCGAGTTGATCAAGGTCGACTTGCCCGAGCCGGACACCCCGGTAACGCACACGAACAGCCCGAGCGGCAGCTCCAGGGTGACGTCCTGGAGGTTGTTGCCCGAGGCGCCGGTGAGCTTGAGCATCTTTTCCGGGTTGCCGGGGATGCGCCAGGGCGGTACCTCGATGGCGCGGGTACCGGACAGGTACTGACCGGTCAGCGAGGCCGGGTTGGCCATGACCTCCTCCGGGGTGCCTTCGGCGACGATCTCGCCGCCATGGACACCGGCGCCGGGGCCGATGTCGAGCACGTGGTCGGCGGCACGGATCGCGTCCTCGTCGTGTTCGACCACGATCACCGTGTTACCCAGGTCGCGCAGGCGTTCCAGGGTCTGCAGCAGGCGGTCGTTGTCGCGCTGGTGCAGGCCGATGGAGGGCTCATCGAGGATGTACATCACGCCCACCAGGCCGGCACCGATCTGGCTGGCCAGGCGGATGCGCTGGGCCTCGCCACCGGACAGGGTCTCGGCGCTGCGCTCCAGGTTGAGGTAGTCGAGGCCGACGTTGACCAGAAACTCGAGTCTGGCCGAGATCTCGTTGAGGATCTTCTCGGCGATCTCGCCGCGCCGACCAGGCAGGCTCAGTTCACTGAAGTAGCGCTGGGCGTCGCCGATCGGCAGGCGCACCACCTCGGGCAGGGTGGTGTCGTCGACGAACACGTGGCGGGCTTCCTTGCGCAGGCGCGAGCCCTCGCAGGTGCGGCAGGGCTGCACCGCGATGTAGCGGGCGAGTTCCTCGCGGACCATGCTCGACTCGGTCTCGCGGTAGCGGCGCTGCATGTTCGGCAGCACGCCCTCGAAGGGATGCTCGCGGGTGACCTTCTTGCCGCGATCATTGACGTAGCTGAAGGCGATGTCGTCCTTGCCGCTGCCGTTGAGGATCACCTCGCGCTCGTGACGGGCCAGATCCTGCCACGGGGTCTCGAGGGTGAAGCGGTAGTGCTCGGCCACCGACTTCAGCTGGTTGAAGTAGTAGACGCTGCGCCGGTCCCAGCCCTTGATCACGCCTTCCGCCAGGGACAGCTCCGGGTGGCTGATCAGCTTTTCCGGGTCGAAGAACTGCTGCACCCCCAGGCCGTCGCAGGTGGGGCAGGCGCCGGCCGGGTTGTTGAACGAGAACATCCGCGGTTCGAGTTCGGCGATGGAGTAGCCGCAGACCGGACAGGCGAAGCGTGCCGAGAACGCCATGTCGTCCTGTTCACCGTCCATGAAGTGGACCATGGCGGTACCGTCGGCCAGACCCAGGGCGGTCTCGAAGGATTCCGCCAGGCGCTGCTCGAGGCCTTCGCGTACCTTGATGCGGTCCACCACCACGCTGATGTCGTGCTTGCGGTTCTTGTCCAGCGGGCGCACGTCGTCGAGTTCCAGCACCTGGCCGTCGACCATGGCGCGTACAAAGCCCTGGGAGCGCAGCTCTGCCAGCAGCTGCAGGTGCTCGCCCTTGCGACCGCTGACCACCGGGGCCAGCAGCATCAGCTTGCTGCCTTCCGGCAGCGCCATCACCTGGTCGACCATCTGCGAGATGGTCTGGGCCTCGAGGTCCTCGCCGTGTTCCGGGCAGCGCGGGGTGCCGGCACGGGCGAACAGCAGGCGCAGGTAATCGTAGATCTCGGTGATGGTGCCGACGGTGGAGCGCGGGTTGTGGGAGGTGGACTTCTGCTCGATGGAGATCGCCGGCGACAGCCCCTCGATATGGTCCACGTCGGGCTTTTCCATCATCGACAGGAACTGGCGCGCATAGGTGGACAGCGACTCCACGTAGCGGCGCTGCCCCTCGGCGTAGAGGGTATCGAAGGCCAGCGACGACTTGCCGGAGCCAGACAGCCCGGTGACCACGATCAGCTTGTCACGGGGTAGTTCGACGTCGATCTGCTTGAGGTTGTGGGTGCGGGCACCCCTGACCAGAATCTTGTCCATTCCCACCTCGAAGACGCGGCAAAAGGTCGATTATACGTGGCCGGTCGCCCGGCCGGCAAAGCCACCGGTGAAAAGACGCTTGTGAAATGACTCGAGTGTCGGCATTTTCTGGATCGCCCCCAGGCGCTAGAATATGCGGTCCACCTTCGGGGCTCTCTCCCCGCTCTCAAGCCGGAATTCGTTCATGTCCAAGGCCAGACTCTTGTTAGCCTCCGAGCGGCGCGCCATCGTCGGTCTGGCGGGGCTCTACGCCACACGCATGCTCGGGCTGTTCATGGTGTTGCCCGTACTCGCCCTCAACGCCGACCACCTGGTCGGGGCCACCCCTCTGCTGGTGGGGCTGGCGCTCGGCGTCTATGGCCTGACCCAGGCGGTACTGCAGATTCCCTTCGGTCTGCTGTCGGATCGCATCGGGCGCAAGCCGGTGATTGCCGCCGGACTGGGGCTGTTTCTGATCGGTAGCGTGATCGCCGCCCAGGCGGACTCCATCGCCATGATGATTGTTGGCCGCAGTCTACAGGGCAGCGGTGCGGTGGCCGCCGCCATCATGGCGCTTCTGGCCGACCAGACCCGCGAGCAGGTTCGCACCGCCGCCATGGCGACCATCGGTCTGTCGATCGGCGTGGCCTTTGGCGTCGCCATGGTGCTCGGCCCGCTGGTGGCCAGCCACTTTGGCCTGGCCGGGGTGTTCTACTTCACCGCCCTGCTGGCGGCGCTGGGGATGCTGGTGCTGTGGAAGCTGGTGCCGCCGGCGCCGCGCCGGCGCGGCCATCGTGACGTCGGCCTCGACCGCGGGCAGCTCGCCAGTATCCTAGGGCGCATGGACCTGTGGCGCATGGACGCCTCCATCTTTAGCCTGCACCTGATCCTGATGGCGATCTTCACCGCCGTGCCGTTCAAGCTGGTCGATGCCGGCGTCGTCGAAGCCCGCCATGGCCTGGTCTACCTGGTGGTGATGGGACTGTCCTTCGTCGCCATGGTGCCGCTGGTGATCGTGGCCGAGAAGAAGCGCAAGATGAAGCTGATGTGCCTGGGTGCCATCGCTACCATCACTCTGAGTCTGGTCGGGCTGGGCCTCGCCGGTTCGGGCCTGGTAGCCCTGGGCGCCTGGCTGCTGGCCTTCTTTACCGCCTTCAACCTGCTCGAGGCCACCCTGCCGTCGATGATCAGCAAGCTGGCGCCGGCCGGGGCCAAGGGTACGGCCATGGGGGTCTATTCCACCAGCCAGTTCCTGGGGGCCTTCCTCGGTGGCGTGATGGGCGGCTTCCTGGCCCAGCAGTTCGGGCTGTCGGCGGTGTTCCTGGGAGCAGCGCTGCTGGGGCTTGGCTGGTTCGTGCTGATGCTCGGCATGCGCGCGCCGCGCCACCTGTCCAGCGAGGTGGTGGCCCTGGCCGACGAGCACGAGAGCGACACCCTGGACAACCTGATGGCGCGCTTTGCCGCCGTCGCCGGGGTCGAGGACGTGCTGGTGGTGCCAGAAGAGCGGCTGGCTTACTTGAAGGTGGATCGCGCCACCCTGGACACCGAGGCGCTGGCGCGGCTGACCCGTTCGTCGACCCAGCGCTCCTAGGTAGCGGTAGATAGTTACGGTAGATAGCCGCGGTAGATAGTCGCGGCGCCTGGTGTCGGCACCTTGTCGCGACATCAGGTCGCAGCACCACGTCGCAGCACACTGTCTGCGCTCGAGTGCCGAGCCGTTCTTCACGGCGGCGAATCGTCTCGATCTCGCGTATAGTAGCGACATCCGCTTTTGTGGCGTCGACCGATCGACGCCGACCGATTGTCACCGGGGGCGTGGCAGCTATCCTGCCCGCCGGCCCGGCACCCATTGTCTGCATCAAGGAGTCAACCATGGCCCGTGGCGTCAACAAGGTCATCCTCATCGGCAACCTCGGCCAGGATCCGGAGGTACGCTTTACACCGTCCGGCACCGCCGTGGCCAACCTGAACCTCGCGACCACCGATACCTGGATGGACCGCCAGAGCGGCCAGCGCCAGGAACGCACCGAATGGCACCGGGTGGTGATGTTCAACAAGCTGGCCGAGATTTCCCAGCAGTACCTCAAGAAGGGCTCGAAGCTGTACATCGAAGGCCGCCTGCAGACCCGCAAGTGGCAGGACCAGAACGGCCAGGATCGCTATTCTACCGAGATCGTCGCCAACGACATGCAGATGCTCGATGGTCGCGGTGAAGGCGGCCAGGGTGGCGGCTTCGGCGGCGGCCCTCAGGGCGGCGGCAACTTCGGCGGTGGTCAGCCCCAGCAGGGCGGTGGCAACTTCGGTGGTGGTCAGCCCCAGCAGGGTGGCAACTTCGGTGGTGGCCAGCCCCAGCAGGGCGGCAACTTCGGTGGCGGCCAGCCCCAGCAGGGCGGCAACTTTGGCGGCGGTCAGCAGGGTGGCGCTCAGCAGAACCGTCCGCCCCAGCAGGCGCCCAACCAGGGCGGTGGTCAGAAGGGCGGCTTCGGCGCACCGGACCCGGGCAACTTCGACGATTTCGACGACGAGATCCCGTTCTAAATCCCGTTGTGGATGCCATCAAATGGCGTCATTAGCAAACCAAGGAGGCCCTGCATCGGCAGGGCCTCCTTGCGTTCCGGGTCTTCTTTTTTGGTCAGCGCCTTTTCAGTGCAGTGCCTCTTCTCGCCCAGTGCCTCTTTCTCTTGCAGCGTCTCTCTTCGGCCAAGGCGCTTCGCCTCAAGTGCCCGGGGTATCAGGGCGTCCTGGGCATGGCACGCTTGTGGGCGGTGCGGCGCCAGGTGGCGATGATGCGCTCGGCGTCCTCGGGGGCGACACTCTCGCCGGTGAGGAAGCGGTCGATGGCGGCATAGCTGACGCCGAGGGCTTCCTCGTCGCTCAATTGCGGGCGCAGTGACTCCAGGTCCGCCGTCGGCACCTTGTTGACCAGGGTATCCGGGGCGCCCAGTTGTGCAGCCATGTCGCGGACCTGGCCCTTGGTCAGGCCGGCCAGGGGCACCAGGTCGCAGGCGCCGTCACCGTGCTTGGTGTAGAAGCCCATCACTGCCTCGGCGGCCTGGTCGGTGCCGATGACCAGGCCACCTTGAGCGCCGGCCACGGCGTACTGGGCGATCATCCGCTGGCGCGCCTTGATATTGCCCATCACGAAGTCGCGATGGGCCTGGTCGCGAAACTCAAGGCCTGCCTGCTCCAGCGCTTCCAGCATGGCGTCGCTGGCCGGCTTGATATTGACCGTCAGGCACTCGTCCGGCTGGATGGCGTCCAGCGCCTGCCTGGCGTCGTCATCATCCTGCTGCTCGCCATAGGGCAGGCGCATGGCGATGAAGCGTGCTTCGGGCAGTCGCTCCCGCGCTGCCTCGACCGCCCGCTGGGCCAGCAGGCCGGCGCTGGTCGAGTCCACGCCGCCACTGATGCCGAGCACCAGGCAGTGCTGGCCGGTGGTGTGAAGCTGGTCGATCAGAAACGCCTGGCGCCGCTGAATTTCATCCCTGATGTCCGCCCCGGGCTGGACTTCGAGTTCACGCGCGATGATGCGCTGCAACTGGTCGATATCGTCGTGGGTCATCCGTGCCTCCTTGCGGGATTGGGGTGTCAGTCGTGCTCACGCCAGTAGGGCGCGAGCTTGCCGTCGCGAATGTCGCGGTGCCAGTCACACACCCGTTTGAGGGCATGATGGGCCGCCGCCAGGCGGACCTCGTTGCGATCCCCGTCGAAATGCTCGGTGGTGGTGACCACGTAGATCTTGTCCTCGTAGCGAAAACCCCAGCCCAGGCACACCGTGCCCTTGGGCGGTCCATCCTCGGGTTCGCCTGGGCCGGCGATGCCGGTGTTGGCGATCGCCAGCTTGGCGTTGGAGTTGTTCAGGGTGCCCAGCACCATCTCCCGGGTGATCTCCTCGCCGGTCAGGCCGTAGCGCGAGATGGTCTCGAAGGGGATCCCCAGGTAGCGGTTCTTGGCCTCGGGCGAGTAGACGGCCAGTCCGCTGTCGATGACCTGGCCGCTGCCAGGTACGCGGGCCAGTTCCGAGGCGATCAGACCGGCGGTGCAGGACTCCGCGGTGGCCAGCTTGATGTCATGCTCGGTCAGGTAGTCGACAAGATCTTCCAGCCATTCCATGGCGTGCTCTCCTGCGAAGGTGAGAGTAGAAAATGCTCGTTCTGGCAAATTCAGCATAGGGGCTGAAGGCCGGGTCTTCCAACCCACTCCTTGCGAGACGGATGCCTCTCTATCTCCACTGATGTCTTATGTTGCCGTGCAGCCAGACAGGCTAAAGTGATAAGCAGACAAATAATTTTAGTGGTGATCCAGAGGGAGCGGCGGATGCAGGATCTGTTGTGGTACCAGTACGCGTTGATCGGGCTGATCTTCTGCTGGAGCAGGTTGCGCGGGTCAACCAGATTGTCTTCCAGCGCATCAATGACGCCGCTGCGATCGAGGGTTTCGCGGAGCAGCAGCGCGCCGCTATCGCTCGTGGTTCGCTGGCCGCTCGGCACGAGACGGACAGAGTGGTTGCAGGAGATAATCCAGGAGGATCGTCTTTCACCCATGGCGAGTGGTCCTCTTGAATCGTGTTCTGGCTGGAACATCTTGATTCTACGAGAGATAACCACTCGTCATCTTCATTTTCTGTCCTGTCTCATGAATAAACCAGGTCAATCGCTATCGGTTTTTTTAAGGGAACGCAGAGGTGTTTTTTGGGCGATACGCCGAAGAAGGCCGTGGGCTATTGCTGCGCTTGTCGGCATGTAAATCACGAAAATATAGTTCCAGTAGAGTTCGTTGTCATTTGCTGGGCTGATATGTGGGTCTGTGTAGAAAAGACTCATCAACGCTGGAAAGGGATAAGGCGCGACAAAAAGAAAGAAGACCGACAGGATGGTGATGTGAAGCAGGATAAAAGCGATAGCAAGCATGAGGCTTCTTGCCACAAAGATTGACCAGTGGGCTATTTTTGATAGGTTCGAGATGGGGGCGGCGATAGTGCTGGCTGGTGGTGATTGGTCAGTTGGCAAGCGGTCGAGCAAGGCGGGTTGAGCTAGACTTTCTTCTTTACTCTGTATGGCGTTGAAAATTTTTTTGTAGATATGCCGGCCGAACCATGCGGAGGCCAGTATGCAAGGGCAGAAATAAACGACAAAGATATAAGAAAAATAATACTGGCTAAATGTTTCACCCTCGTACTTTTTTCCGTTGAACAGTATTTCCTCAACGATTAGGTAGAGTTGAGGTGCTGGCCAGTACGCGAGTGCTAGCCACAGTCCGATAGCCAGGAAGAAGGAAATCACGGCTAAAATGCTGCCGGTCAGCACCTTGACTATTTTAGCTCCCAAAATAGTACCTCGCCATCCCCTTGCTTGATCTTTTGGAGTTTTCAGAAAGCTCTGTTGTGGTTTTTTCTTAAGCACGTCGTAGACCTTTTTGAAGATTGTTGTCGATATTATGATGCTGAGGATGGGGTAGATGGTGAGTAGATAAGTCAAGACATTCTTCGCATGCCTTTCCCCCTCATATTTTTTTCCATCCAGAATAAGTGTTTCAAATATCGGATAGAGGTGTGGGGCAATTAGGGTTGCTAGGGCAAAGAATATGCCGATGGATAATGCTGTAAAAAATAGGAAGAGTATGATTGCATAGGCAATTTTCTTGATCATATTATGTTAGTTCCCAGAATAAAACCTCACTTGGTCGTTTGAGATCTGATACATCAAAAGGCTCTAGTATCCTTGGGGTATTCAGCCTGAAAAAAGTAAAAATGGCTCCTTCGCTTGCCAACTCATTACCATCCCAGAGATCGATATGGTCGCCTGTGAGGGCCTGCTGGTTTCCCCTGCGCCAGTAGTCCTTGAAGAAAACGATGCCGGTACGCCCCCAGATGGCATCTTCGAACTCTTCTCCGGTCAACATCTGTGTCTGTGGACACTGGGAAAAGGGGCGCCTTTTGAGATAGTCCGCAAGCTCCTGGGCACGAATGGCGTGGATGCCTTTTCCACGTTCAGGCGTTGGGCATGACCAACGCCGTGTGCCACGAAAAGAGGCGAGTTCAACTCCGCAACTGGTTTGCGATCCGTTAACGGCAACGGGTTGGCCATTGATGCAGTAAGTTGGCTCTCCGGTCATGATCGTTTGAAGCCCGTGCACCTGACAGGCGGTCTTGTCACCTACTACCGCCACTGGGCGTCCATACGAATAGCAGTTTTCCTGGCCCGTAAGGATGTGGTCCATGTAGTGTTGGTTTTGAATCCTGCCTATGTCCGCAGCACCCCATGGAAGAGTCTTTCCGGAGAGGAATAGAGGTAGGAGACAACCAGTATGGCGAAGGCAATCAAGGTCCCGATAAACGAGAAGATAAATACGACAATAATTGAAAGAATTCGCCTCTTCTTTCCTGTCGGTCTAGCTGGGCTAGCGTCCAAGGGGCTTCCTCGCAGGGTGTCTGAGATCGGGCATTGATACGATCGTTTACTCTATGCGATGACGTCTATTTAGAAAAAGGCGAAACTGCTCCAATTTGGGCAGAAGGGACGTCGATGTGACGTGTACCCCCGCAGTAATGTGAAGGGGCAGAGGATCTTGATTGGGGAAATCCTGCCCGAGGGCCAGGGGGGGCTTCCAACCCACTCCTTGCGAGACGGATGCCTCTCCATCTCCACTGATGTCTTATGTTGCTGTGCAGCCAGACAGGCTAAAGTGATAAGCAGACAAATCATTTAGTGGTAATCCAGAAGGAGCGGCGGATGCAGGATCTGTTGTGGTACCAGTACGCGTTGATCGGGCTGATCTTCTGTTGGAGCGGCTTCGTGCGCTCCAGTCTGGGGTTCGGTGGGGCGGTGCTGGCGCTGCCCTTCCTGCTGCTGGTGCTCGATGAGCCACTGGTGTTCCTGCCGCTGGTGGCGGTGCATCTGTTGATCTTCTCGAGCTGGATCGCCTGGCGCGGCCATCGTCAGATCCAGCAGACCGGCAATACCGGAGACAGCAATATCGACTGGCGCTACTTGAAGCGCGCGCTGGCGATCATGATCGTGCCCAAGCTGATCGGCGTGGTTGGCCTCTTGACCCTGCCGGCTGAGCTGATGACGGCGGTGATCTTCGTGATCGTGATCGTCTACGGCGCCAGCTACGCCCTCAATCGCCCCTTTCGTAGCCGCAGCAAGACGGTGGACGTGGTGCTGCTGGCGCTGGGCGGCTACGTCAGTGGAGCATCGCTGATCGGCGCTCCGCTGATCGTCGCGGTATTCGCTTCCCATGTGGCCAAGCACCAGTTGCGCGACACCCTGTTTGTGCTGTGGTTCATCCTGGTGGTGATCAAGATGGTGTCCTTCATCATCGCCGGAGTGGACCTGCAGCTCGAGCATCACCTGTGGCTGTTGCCCTGCGCCATGGTGGGCCATGTACTCGGCGAGCGAGTCCACCAGGCGCTGCTCGGTGCTCGCTCCGAGGTGTTCTTCCGGGTGCTCGGGGTGGTGCTGGTGGCGGTCAGCCTGGTGGGGCTTGCGACCAGCGTCGGCTGATCGCGCCAACCGGCAGCCAGACGTTTCCACCTCGATGGATGGCGAGAGTCTGCTACCTCCAAGAGGGGCGCTGATCGATGAGCAGTTGGTGTAGAATATGGCCCTTTGGTGTCCTCGGGCGTGATGTGCGAGTGGTGGTTCTCGCCGCTATTCTTGTCGCAGCGTCTGGACACCGGCCGTAACGCCAGGGCGTCGTACGAGTCTCGTGCGGCGCTCTCATGGACGAGGAGTCGTCGTGAAGCTGCTGATTCTGGACGCCGGGCATTGTCTGTCCCTGGCCCTGGCGCGGGAAAGCAATCGGCGCGGTGATACCGAGCTGGTGATCGATCCCGCGACCCGCGTGGATCCTGAAGCGCTGCGTACGCTGGCGCCGGACGCGCTGATCATTCCCCCCTTGTCGCGCCCCTTCAGCGTGCCGCCCGCTGCGGTGGTCGAACACGCCGAGGCGGTCGAGGCCTGCATGGAGGCGTGCCGTGACGTTGGCATACCGCTGGTGTGGTGCGTCTGTGACCAGCTCTACGAGGATGGCCACGATTCGCCCATCGACGAGCACGTGATTCCGGCCCCCCGGGATGAGGGGCTGCGCCGGCTGGTGGCGACGGGCGACCGCATCCGTGCCGAGTGCCCCGAGCACCTGATCGTGCGGGTCGGTCCCATGTTCGCCCTGGAGGGTAGCCACGCCTGGCTCGGCGAACTGCTCGATACCCTGATCGATGGCGGCACCGTGCCCGCCGAGACCGACGTGACCCTGTGCCCGACGTCCGCTGATGCCGTGGCCATGGCGCTGATCGGCATGCTGCAGCAGCAGTCCTGCGGCGCCAATGCCTGGGGCAGCTACCATCTGGCCGGGGTAGAGCCGGTCAGCGCCTATACCTTCGTGTGCATGGTGCGCACCCAGTTGGGCACGCGTCTGGAAGGCCAGGGCGAAAACATCGCGCTGGGCGAGGTGAAGGCGCTCAGCCACCACCATGATCAGCCGCTGCGCCGGGTACTCAACTGTCGCCGGGTGCTGGAAGTGTTCGGGGTACACCAGAAACCCTGGCGGCTCGAGGTGGGTCGCATGCTCGACACCTGGTGTCGAGCGCGGGAAGACGTGGCCTGCCAGGCGACGAGTCAGGGGAAGGACGCATGAATCTGCTGCGCAGCGTGATCTTCTATATTGGCTATTTTGCCGCGATGCTGGTGTGTGGCTTGCTGTTTCTGCCGCCGGCGCCGCTGCTGCCACTGCGCTCGCGCTATCGGCTGCTCAACCTCTACAACCACTTCATCATCGCCTGGTTCAGCCTGGTGTGCGGGGTGCGCTACGAGATGAAGGGGCGTGAAAAACTGCCCGATGGGCCGGTGGTCATCCTGTCCAATCACCAGTGCGAGTGGGAAACCGTCTACCTGCAGTTGCTCAAGCCTCCGGTGTGCACGGTGCTCAAGAAGGAACTGTTGAACTTTCCGATCTTTGGCTGGGGGCTGCGCCTGTTGCACCCCATCGCCCTGGACCGCTCCAAGCCTGCCCGGGCCATGCGCCAGGTACTGAGCCAGGGAGGCCAGCGGCTCAAGGAGGGGTTGTCGGTGCTGATCTTTCCCGAGGGAACCCGGGTAGAGCCAGGCAAGCGTCGCCGCTACAACAAGAGTGGGGCGGTGATCGCCTGTCGCGCCGGGGTGCCGGTGGTGCCGGTGGCCCACAACGCCGGCGAATGCTGGCCGGGGCGTGACTGGATCAAGCGGCCTGGCCGCATCTCGCTGGTGGTGGGCGAGCCCATCGCCACCGAAGGACGCACCCCTGAAGAGGTGCTGGTCGAGACCGAAGCCTGGATCGAGGCGCGCCTGGAAGAGATCTCCAGCGTGCCGAGGCCCGCGCCCGAAGAACTGGCGCGCAGTGTCAGTCGCTGAACGCGATCCGGCCCCACTGGGGCCGGTCTTGGGGCGCTCGGCATCATCGCCGATCGCCGAAAGAAAAGGCGGTCAAGCCGTCGCTTCGGTGGTGTTTTCCATCTCCTGATAGCCTGTCCGCTGTCTTTCGGCAACGCTCAGGTCATGTACACGCTCTCGCATGCCGTGGACGTCCTTGATGCCGGGAATAAGTTGTTGCGGATGGGTCCGGTCTGCCGTCAGCAGTATCAGGTTGCCCAAACCAAAGAGCCTGAGCAGCAAAGGCTCTGATGTCGACAGGTCGCGGATGCGTGCGATCTCCAACTGATCCACGCGGCGATTCAAGACGCCGTGATAGTAGTAGACTCGGCGCGGTGTGATATCAAACTTGGTGTTGGCCAAGCCAATGATCTTGCAGATGGGAATAATAAGACAGATCGCCCAAAGCGCAATAACAACATGTGATTCTTTCAGAGGAAACAATGGGTCCCCGTAGTATATGCCGATGTATATCTCATAAAAAAATCGCCAGATTTGCTTTGCGAATAACGTTCCAATCGATGCGAGCAACAATCCAACTATCAGCGAACCCACTCCCGCCAGAATCGAAGGCTTCAGCGTTGCGATAACGCTTTCATTCGAGGTGCTGTCGCTCATGGTCTTCTCCTTTTGTCATTGGTGCGGGCCAAGCGAGTGTGGCAGCTCCGAGCATGCAAGGGCTGAAGCTGCCACCTATCGCCAGTCCTAGCCGTTGGCCAGGCGCTCGCGGATATTGTCGGCGCGTTCCTTGGAGCCCGGGTGTGACGACATCAGGCTGCTTTCACCGCCAGTGAGCTCGGCGAACTTCTGGAAGCCGGTCATCAGGCCCTCACGCGGGATGTCTCGCTCGGTCAGTAGATCAAAGGAGAAGTTGTCGGCGTCGCTTTCCTGACTCTGGGAGAACTGGGCGTTGATGAACTTCTCGCTCAGATCACCCAGTTGAGAGTCTGACAGGGTCGCCATCGCGCTGTTGCCGGATGCCGCCATGGCGTCTCTGGCGATCGAGGTAGCGTAGGCCGTCTGCATGGCCTTGCGGCTATGCCCCAGGGCCACGTGACCCAGCTCGTGACCCAGCACACCCTCGATCTCGTTGTCGTTCATCATGTCCATCAGCCCGCTGTAGACACGCACGCAGCCGTTGGCCATGGCCCAGGCGTTGATGTCGTCGGTCATGTAGACCTTGTAGTTGACCGGGGTGCCTTCGATCTGGTGGCCCAGGCGGTCGGCAATGCGTTCCAGGCGCTGTGCATACTCAGAGTCAGGCGACGCCAGGACGGATTGGCTGTCCATCTGCTGGCAGCTCTGGTCTGACATGGCCTTGACCTCGGCGTCGCTGATGGTGGCGGCGTTGAAGCCGGCGAGCCCGGTGTTGATCATGCTGTCGGTGGACATGTTCTCGCAGCCGGTCAGCAGGGTGGTGCAGCCAAGCACGGCGACAGAAAGCGTAAGGCGTAGGTTCATGCTCATCATCCTTGATGAAAGAGGGAGTCGGGAAGGTTCCTGCAGGACAAGGTCCTGATCGGCGGTTGCGCGCGCAGGATCGCGAGGGGAGTTTCTGGAGCGCAAGCTGACCGTGTTCGGAGTTGTAGCACGCGCTATTGCAGCGCAACAAACCTACCCATTTTTCGTGTTTTTCAGACAACACTTTGTCAGCAATATCGTCTTGCTCTCCCTGGCAGTGCGAATAGCGCTATCCACAAACAACGACGGCGCCCCGAGGGGCGCCGTCGTGTTACTACCTGGCCGGGCTGGTTCAGTCGTTGAAGCGCTGCAGCACCAGACAGGCATTGGTACCGCCGAAGCCGAAGCTGTTGGACAGTACGCGATCCAGCTTCACGCCATCACGGCGGCTGGTGACGATATCGAAGCCCTGGGCCTCGTCGTCCAGGTCGCTGACGTTGGCCGAGGCGGCGATGAAGTCGTTCTCCATCATCAGCAGCGAGTAGATCGCTTCCTGCACGCCGGTGGCGCCCAGGGAATGCCCGGTCAGAGACTTGGTGGAACTCATCGCCGGGGTGCTGTCACCGAAGACCTCGCGCACCGCCTTGAGTTCGGCCACATCGCCCACCGGCGTGGAGGTGCCGTGGGTGTTGATGTAGTCGATGTCGCCGTCGACGCTGGCCATGGCCTGGCGCATGCAGCGAATGGCGCCTTCACCTGACGGCGCGACCATGTCCTTGCCGTCGGAGGTTGCGCCGTAGCCGACCACCTCGGCGTAGATCTTGGCGCCGCGAGCCTTGGCGTGCTCGAGCTCTTCAAGCACCAGCATGCCGCCGCCGCCGGCGATGACGAAGCCGTCGCGGCTCTTGTCGTAGGGGCGAGAGGCGGTCTGCGGGTCGTCGTTGTAGCTGGTCGACAGCGCACCCATGGCGTCGAACAGACACGACAGCGTCCAGTGCTCCTCCTCGCCGCCGCCGGCGAATACCACGTCCTGCTTGCCGAGCTGGATCTGTTCCATGGCGGAACCGATACAGTGGGCAGAGGTGGCGCAGGCAGAAGAGATGGAGTAGTTCACGCCCTTGATCTTGAACGGGGTCGCCAGACAGGCCGAGACGGTGCTGCCCATGGTGCGGGTGACCCGGTAGGGGCCCACACGGCGCAGACCCTTCTCGCGCATCACGTCGGCGGCCTCCACCTGGTTGGCGCTGGAGGCGCCGCCGGACCCGGCGATCAAGCCGGTACGTTCGTTGGACACCTGCTCGGGCGTGAGGCCGGAATCCTCGATGGCCTGGGCCATGGAGACATAGGCGTAGGCCGCAGCGTCACCCATGAAGCGGCGCAGCTTGCGGTCCACCAGTTCGTCCAGGTCGATGTCGACCACGCCGGCGACGTGGCTGCGGAAGCCGCGCTCGGCGTATTCTTCCTTGAAACGAATGCCGGACTGGCCGTTCTTGAGTGCCTCGAGTACCTGTTGCCGGTCATTGCCCAGGCACGACACGATGCCCAGACCGGTGACTACCACTCGTCGCATGGGAGCCTCCTGATCAGAAATTCGCGGTGGAGGTGAACAGGCCGACACGCAGGTCGTTGGCCTGATAGATATCGCGGCCATCGACGGAAACGGTGCCGTCCGCCATGCCCAGAATCAGGCGGCGGGTGATGACGCGCTTGATATTGATGCGGTAGGTGACCTTCTGGGCGTCAGGCATGATCTGCCCGCTGAACTTGACCTCGCCGCAGCCCAGCGCCCGGCCGCGTCCGGGGTGACCGAGCCAACCGAGGTAGAAGCCCACCAGCTGCCACATGGCATCGAGGCCGAGGCAGCCGGGCATGACGGGGTCGCCCGGAAAGTGGCAATCGAAGAACCACAGGTCAGGGCGGATATCGAGCTCGGCGATCAGTTCGCCCTTTCCGTACTCGCCACCCTCTTCGTAAATGCGCGTGATGCGGTCGAGCATCAGCATGTTGGGGGCCGGCAGCTGGGCATTGCCCGGGCCGAACAGCTCACCGCGGCTGCAAGCCAGCAGTTCATCGCGATCAAAAGAGTGTTGCTTGGTCACTGGAGCGTTCCGAGAGTCGAAGTGATGTACGCCGCGCACGGCAATCTGCCGCCATGCGGCCTGCCTAGTCTACTGTTCGTGGGGGCTGAATGCACCCCGTGGGCCTTCGATCATGGTCGTGGTAGACAGAAAGTCTGCTTTGACACTACAGATTCCGGGCAAAGCGCCGATAACGACAGCACACTTTTTTCGCGTTCTCTATCGCGGGAGTCCAATTCGACCATGTGGCCTCGGTTATCTTTCAATCGCCCGCTGATCTGGCTCGGGCTCTCGGCGATGTCAGCCGTCCTGTGGCTGCCGAGCGTCTCGCTCAGGCTCGGTGCGCTGTTGCTGATGGCGGTGGCCATGTGGGACGGCTGGCGTCAGGTGAAGCTCGAGCAGCGTCGCTCGCGGTTGACCGAGCAGGTGATGCGACAGTCGGGTGAGGCGGTGATGATCACCGACGATCAGCACCGTATCCAGGCGGTCAACCCGGCGTTTACCGAGCTCTCGGGGTTCGAGCTGTCCGAGGTGGCCGGCCTCAGCGCCAGCAACCTGGCGGCGGCGCGCCATGACAGCGCCTTCTTCGAGCGCTTCTGGCAGGCGCTGATCAGCGCCGGTCGCTGGGAAGGCGAGCTGTGGCAGCGACGCAAGGATGGCAGCGAGTACCCCATGTGGCTGGAGGTCCAGGTGATCACCGACCCCCATGGCCGCGCCGAGCACCATATCGCCACCTTTACCGATATCTCGCTGCGCAAGGCCCGGGAGCAGGACCTCAGGCGGATCGGTCGGGAAGACCCGCTGACCGGGCTTCCCAACCGTTTCCGTCTTCATGAATTGCTGGCCTCGCGTCTGCGTCATCTGCGTGCCGGTGAGTGTCTGGATCTGGCGCTGATCGATATCGATGGTTTCAAGGAGATCAACGACGGCCTCGGTGTCAGCGCCGGTGATCGATTGCTGGCACGTTTCGGCAAGCGCCTGGCCGGGCATGTGGCCGGCGGTGTGGTCGGGCGGCTGGGCGGGGACGAATTCATGGTCCTGCGTACCACTACCTACGACGATCACGAGCGCTGGGTCGAGGGCTTGAGGAGCCATCTGGGGGAGCCGTTCGAGATCGACGGCAGCACCTTGAGGCTCGGCATTACCATCGGCAGCTGTCGTGCCCCGGAAGACGGCAACGATGATGGCGTGCTGTTTCAGCGCATGGAGGCGGCGCTGGCGTCCGCCCGCCGCCATGGCGGTAATTGCTGCCAGCGCTTTCGGCCTGCCCTGGACGTCGGTGACGGTCCCAATCTGACGCTGCTCAATGACCTGCGGGAAGCCCTGGCCCAGGGAGGACAGCTGGAGCTTCACTACCAGCCGCAACATCGCCTCGCCGATGACGCCATGATCGGCATGGAGGCCTTGCTGCGCTGGCGACATCCCCGCGACGGGATGATCTCCCCGGCGGAGTTCATCCCCCTGGCGGAGCGTCATGGACTGATGGCGCCGCTGGGTGACTGGGTGATTCATCAGGCCTTGACCCAGCTCGCCCACTGGCGCTCGCGGGGGCTATCGCCGCTGCCGGTGTGGATCAACATCTCGGCGATGCAGCTGTTCCAGGGCGACCTGGAGAAGACCCTGGCCGCCGGCCGCGCGCGCCATGACGTGGCGTCCCAGTGGCTGGGGCTCGAGCTGACCGAGTCGGTGCTGCTGGACGATCGTGGCGGCGATATCGTGCCGCGACTGGAGCGATTGCGTGACCTGGGCCATCGCATCGCCCTCGACGACTTCGGTACCGGCTATTCGTCGCTGGGCTATCTCAAGGAGTTGCCGCTGGACAAGCTCAAGCTGGATCGTGCCTTCATCAAGGCGCTGCCGGGTGACAGTGCCGATGCGGCCATCGTCAACGCGGTCACGGCGATGGCCCGAGGGTTGTCACTGGAGATACTGGCCGAGGGCGTCGAAACCGCAGAACAGCGCGACTACCTGCGCCAGGCCGGTTGTGATGAGGTGCAGGGGTACTTCTACGCCCGGCCGATGCCGGCCCACGAGCTCGAAGCCCTGTGGCGGGAAAGCGCTACCCGTCAAGAGGCCAATACCCGTCAGGCGGTGGCCTGATGGCGCCTTCCGCCCTTGTTCAGCCTGAGCGTCGACGCAGGCCGATGCCGATGACCAGGCACAGCGAGGCCCAGATCAGCGCCTGGGTCGGCAGCAGCCAGTCGGCCAGCTCGACGCCCGCCAGTGCCGCGCCGCCCAGATAGGACGAGGGGCCGCCGATCAGGCCGCCGAGGGCGGCGAGCCAGGGGCGCGCCCATAGCCACTCCAGCGAGTGATGAATCAGGGTGGCGAACAGCGGCCACAGCCACAGTAGCCACAACGCCAGCGGACCGAGGCTCGGGTTCTGCGGGTCGAAGCGATAGCCGCCCAACGCCGCCAGTGAGCCATCGATTACGACCCCAGCCAGCAGAAACCCCAGCAACCAGCGCCATTCTCCGGGCTTGGCCAACCAGCGCAGGTGCGCCACGATCACCGCCAGGGCAATGGCTCCGCCGGCCCAGGCGCCCATCAGCACACAGCCGAACCAGCCCAGCTGGAAGCCCGCCACATTGAGCAGCGAGGCCTGCCAGCGGGGGGGCATCGGTCCCCTGATCATGGCTTGCCGAGCCGAGTTCGCGGCCGCGCATCGGGCTTGGCCAGCAACAGGTGGCAGGTGCTGATGGTGCGCTCCGCGAAACCCGCCTCGCAGTAGCACAGATAGTAGCGCCACATCCGCACAAAGCGCTCGTCGTAGCCCAGCTTGCCGACCTGATCGAGGCTCGCCTCGAAACGCTGGCGCCACTCACGCAGGGTGCGGGCGTAGTGCGGGCCGATATCATCCAGATCGACCAGGTTCAACGAGGTGTGTTTCGTCAGGTTCTGCAGCAGTACCGTGGGCGATGGCAGAAACCCACCGGGGAAGATGTAGCGCTTGATGAAGTCCATCTCTCTGCGCGCGGCTTCATAGCGCTGATCACGTACGGTGATGGCCTGCAGCAACGCCAGCCCCTGGGGCGCCAGCAACTGGTCCAGGGTCTTGAGGTAGCGCGGCAGGTAGTCGGCGCCGACCGCCTCCACCATTTCCACCGAAATCAGCCGGTCGTAGCGCCCGCTAAGTTCGCGGTAGTCCTCGTTGAGCAGGGTGACCTGATCCTCGAGTCCCTCCTCGGCCAGGCGGCGAGCGGTATGCTCGTATTGCTCGCGGGAGATGGTGGTGGTGGTCACCCGGCAGCCGCGGGTACGGGCGGCATGGATCGCGAGCCCGCCCCAGCCGGTGCCGATCTCCAGCAGGTGGTGGTGAGACCTGACGTCCAGCTTGTCGAGCATGACATCGAGCTTGTGGGTCGAGGCCTGCTCGAGGGTAGCCTCCGGGGAGGGGAAGATGGCACTGGAGTACATCCAGTGTTCACGGTCCAGAAAGGTCGCGAACAGGTCATTGCCGATGTCGTAGTGGGCCGCAATATGGCGCCGGGAGCCCTTGCGGGTATTGCGCTGCAGACGCAGCAGCGTGGACAACAGGGCGCGTCCCAGGCCGGCCAGGCCGCCTTCCACATCGTCATTGACCCGGTCGATGTTGCGCGCAAACAGACGCACCAGTCCGACCAGATCGTCCACGTCCCAGTCGCCGTCCATGTAGGCTTCTGCCGCCCCCAGGGTGCCGCCCAGCGCCATGCGCTTCCACACCCGACTGCGGCGTACCACCAGGGTTACGCTCAGTTCCCCCTGTTCCCCAAGCTGATGGCGCTCATGGCCGTCGACAAGGGTGATGCTGCCGTGGCGCAGTTGGCCCAATTGCGCCAGCACCCGAGGCTTGAGCCAGTGGCTGAGCCTGTCGCCGCGTCGGCTGATGGTGACGCCTTGTTCGCTCCTGAGTGTGGTCAAGACGGAGTCTCCTCGGATCTGGATGAGAGGCCTTCGGCCGGCGGTGGGTGATCGTGCAGCGGGACGCCCTTGAGCCACAGCCTGATTGCCTCCCAGTGGATGGCCGCCAGGGTCTTGGTGGCCATCCAGGGTTGCCGCGCAAGGCCGGCGAGCAGCGCCGGTCGGGTAGCCGGCCGGCCTGCCAGGGTCAGGGTGGCATCGAAGTGGCGCTGGCCATCCCGCCAGGTCTCCATGTGCATGGCGAGCTCACGCCCCGGGCTGTTGAAGCGCCAGTGGTAAGTCATGCCCATGGGCAGAAAGGGCGATACGTGCAGGTCCTTGTCGAACTCAGCGCGGTGGCTGTGACGCTCGGGGTCTACCGCGGCAGCGTAACGGGTGCGCTCGCGCCAGGGGGTATTGGTGACTTCACCGAGTATCGCGCCCAGACGCTCGCGTCCCTCGCCGTCGGGTTCGTGGTAGAGGTAGTAGAGCGAGATGGGATTGAACGACACCCAGGGAGAGCCAAGCTGGGTCAGCAGGCAGACGCGGCCCTGGGGCACCTCGCCCAGGCGCTCGCGGACCTCGGCCCGGGCGGCGTCGGCCAGGGCTATCTCGCTGCCCCGTGCCGGCAGGTAATTCTCGCGCCTGAAGCGGGCCAGCGCCGGCCTGCGGGCACTGAAGCCGGGCACCCGGTCGAACAGTTCGGGCAGCTCCTCCAGGTCGAGCCAGGCCATCCATACGCGATAGGCAAACTCGTGGGGGCGCGGCAGAAAGCGCCGATGGCGCAGGGTGCCGCGGTAGATCCGCGAACGCGGCTTGGCGATCATGGTGCCACCGCCTCCAGCCGCTCATGGTCGCTTTCCTCGCAGCCCAGCGCCTTTGCCACCCGCAGCGCGCTCCACACGCCATCCTCGTGAAAGCCGTTGCGCCAGTAGGCGCCGCAGAAGTGAGTACGCAGCGTCGCAGAGGAGATCTCGGCATGACGCGCCTGGGCCAGGCTACCCTGGGCCGTGAACTGGGGATGGGCGTAGCGAAAGCGCCCGAGCACCTTGGCCGGGTCGATGCTGTCGGCGTCGTTCAGGGTCACGCAGAAGGTGTGCGGCGCGCTCAGGCGCTGGAGGATATTCATGTCGTAGGTGACCGAGACCCGGTCAGCGTCGCGGCGGCCGTCGAGGCGATAGTTCCAGCTGGCCCAGGCGCGCCGACGGCGCGGCAGCAGGCGAGTATCGGTGTGCAGTACCACCTCGTTGTCGGCGTAGGGCAACGCCGACAGCACCTCGCGTTCGGCGTGGCTGGGGTCATCGAGCAGCCCGAGCGCCTGATCGGCGTGGCAGGCCAGCACCAGTTGGTCGAAGCGTTCCTCGCCGGCATCGGTGCGCAGCATCACGCCGTCGTGTTCCCGACGAATACCGCGCACCGGCGTCGCCAGGCGGATGGCGTCGGCGTAGGGCGCCACCATGGCATCGATATAGCCGCGCGATCCCCCTTCCACGGTGTACCACTGGGGCCTGTCGTTGACCGACAGCAGCCCATGGTGGTGGAAGAAGCGCAGGAAGAAACGCGTGGGAAAGGCGCGGATATCGGCCAGGCTGGCCGACCAGATGGCGCCCCCCATGGGCAGCAGGTAGTGGCGCTGAAAGTCGTCGCTGAAGCCATGGCCATCGAGATAGTCGCCAAGGGGCATCAGCAGGGCATCGCTGGACGTATCCTGGCCCGGTCGCGCCAGATCGGCGATGGCCAGTCGGTTGAAGCGCAGGATCTCTCCCAGCAGGCGGTAGAACGCAGGGCGCAGCAGGTTGCGACGCTGGGCAAACAGCGAGGTCAGGGTGTGGCCGTTGTACTCGAAGTCGCGGTCGGTGCGATGCACCGAGAAACTCATCTCGGTGGCCTGAGCGTTTACCCCGAGGTGTGCCAGCAGGCGCTGGAAGTGCGGATAGGTGCGGTCGTTGAAGACGATGAAGCCGGTGTCGATGGCGTAGTCCCGTCCGTCCAGGCTGACATCCACGGTAGCGGTGTGTCCCCCCAGCCGGTCGGCGGCCTCGAACAGCGTCACCCGGTGACGCGCGCTCAAGTAGCGGGCGGCGGCCAGGCCGCTGATACCCCCACCGATCACCGCGATGCGCTGGGCCTCGAACGGCGGTTGAAGGCGAGTCATTGGTTGCGTTCCTTGTGGGGGGTGGAAGCGTCATCGTCTTCGCGCCTGACCAGGCGCTTGCCCAGGGCGATCCTCAGCCGCAGGGGCAGGATGCCCATGAACTTGACCAGGTAGGTGAAGCGCCGCGGGAAGTGGATGTCCCGTCGGCGTGCCGACAGTCCTTCGAAGATCGCCTTGGCCGCCTGTTCCGGCGTGACCGCCATGGGCATGGGGAAGTCGTTGCGTTCGGTCAACGGCGTCTTGACGAAGCCGGGGTGGATGACGCTGACGTCGATGCCTTGATGGGCCAGGTCGAGTCGCAGCGACTCGAGAAAGTAGCTCAGTGCCGCCTTGGACGCGCCGTAGGCTTCGGCACGCGGAAGCGCCAGATAGGCCGAAGCACTGGACGTCGCCACGATCTGCGGGCGGGCACCCTGGCGTCGGGCCTTGTGCAACAGCGGCAGAGCCACCTCGATGCCATGGATGGTGCCGAAGAAGTTGGGTTCGAAGTTGTCGCGAACCAGGGTGGTGTCGACGCGGCCGCCGTCGAGGTAGACGCAGGTCCCGGCGTTGAAGATCACCATGTCGAGGCCGTCGAAGGCCTCGTCGATGCGTGCGGCGGCGTCCTGCATCGACGCGCGGTCGGTGATGTCGGCGGGGACCGGCATGGCATTCTCGTGATCCTTGGCCAGTCGTTCGAGGCCAGCCTTGCCGCGCGAAGTCAGGGCGACGCGATGGCCATCGTCGAGCAGGCGTCGTGCCAGTGCCTCGCCGATGCCGGAGGTGGCGCCGGTCAGCCAGATGCGCTGAGGGTTGGGGTCGCGTGCCATCTACTGTCGCTCCTTTTGCGGTGCGGCCTTGCTGTCTGAGCTTGCTGTGGGCTCGATTCAAGCTCGCTGCGATTCACGCTTGTCGAGATTCACTCTTGTTGTACAAGGTCGGATCAGAATTCTGGGCCTGCTGTCAGCTACGTATCGGCGCCGTCCATGGTTTCAGCCGACGGTGCGTATATTTACCGAAGGCGCGGGCATTGGCCGGCGCTGCCAGCCTCAACCGGCGGCGTATCGCTTGATGCTGCGTATCACCGCGCCGAGCAACGGCAGGCGCTCGTAGAGCAGCGCACCGGCGTCGAAGTGGTCCTGGTGGTGGACCACCTTGCCGCCGTCTGGTGAGGCGAAGCGCAATACCGAGCAGCCTTCTACGTCGATCTGGCGGCCTTTGCAAAGGCGCCGGTGGCGCAGCGCCATGGTCCAGCACACGAAGCCCCGGTCGCCGTCCCGCAGGCCATGGTGAAAGCGGAAGCGGCAGTCGATCACGTTGGCGTATAGGGCGTCGAAGTCGCGCTTCAGTGCCTCTATGCCTTCCACCCGATGCAATGGGTCGATAAAGACGATGTCACTAGAATATATACTGTATAGCTTTTCTGTACAGGTATTGTCTAGTTTATTGAAGGTGTCGCAAAAGGTCGCCAGCACAGGGTCCTGGATCATGGGGTGCTCCTTGTCGGTGTTGTTGTCGTCGGCAGATCGGACTGAGGTGGATCGGGCTTAGGTGGATCGGGCTTAGGTGGATCGGTCTGAGGTGGTCAGGGCTTAGGTGGTTCGGGCTTAGGTGGTCAGGGTTTAGAGGGTTCGGGCTGGTGCGGATCAGCAAAGGGACCTCAGAATGACTCTGGCTTGTGCCGGGCTATCTCACGCCAGGCCAAGCCAGACAGTGTCCTTATCCCGCGTCCTTCGACAGGCTCTTGAAGGCGTCGAGTGCGCGCTCGCGGGCGGCGCGGTGGTCGACGATGGGGGCGGGGTAGTCGAGGTCGGTGAGCAGATCCCGGGTCGGGGCATGTCGCTTCTTCGGCGCCAGTGACGCAAGCTCCGGCACCCAGCGCGCGATGAACTCGCCTTCGGGATCGAAGCGTTCGGATTGGGTGGTGGGGTTGAAGATGCGGAAGTAGGGCGCGGCGTCGGTACCGGTGGACGCCGCCCACTGCCAGCCGCCGTTGTTGGCGGCGAATTCACCGTCGACCAGGTGCTCGAGGAAGAATCGCTCTCCACGTCGCCAGTCGATCAACAGATGCTTGGACAGGAACATGGCGGTCACCATGCGCAGGCGATTGTGCATCCAGCCGGTGGCGACCAGCTGGCGCATGGCGGCATCGACCAGCGGATAGCCGGTGCGTCCTTCGCACCAGGCGGCAAAATCCTCGGGGGCATCGCGCCAGTCCAGGGCCTCGGTGTGGCGTTGAAAGGCCCGATGGCGGCATACCCTGGGGAAGCCTGTGGCCACGTGCTGGTAGAACTCTCGCCACACCAGTTCGCTGACCCAGGCGGTCAGGCCGGCGTCGCCGTCGCTCAAGCTACCGTCGTTGACCGCCATCACCGCCTGCATGCACTGACGCCAGGAGATCATGCCCAGCGCCAGATAGGGCGATAGCTCGCTGGTGCCGCGTCTGGCCGGGAAGTCCCGCTGCTCCTTGTAGCGCTTCGCCGGGCTGTCAGGGAAACCTCGCAGAAAGCGCGACAGGCGGTCACTGGCGGCCTCCTCGCCGGCCGGCCAGTGGCGACCATCCACGCTCTTGTTCGGATAGTCGGGGCGCTGGCTGGCGCTGGAGGACAGCTCCAGCGGCGCCTGGCGCTCCGGTGGGTCCAGCACCTCGAGTCGCTCGGCGCTGATGGCCTTGTGCCAGGCCTTGGCGAAGGGGGTGAAGACGCCGTAGTAGTCGCCCTTGCCGGTGAGCAGCTCGCCGGGACTGAAGGCCACGGCGTCGCGCAGGGCACGCGCCTCGAGGCCGCTGTGCTCGGCCTGCGCCAGCACCGCCTGGTCGCGCTTGACCTCATCGAGGGGGTACTCGCGATTGAAATAGAGGGCGTCGGCGCCGAGCTCCTCGGCCAGCGCCATCAGTGCCTGGGGGGCGTCATCGAAGCGCGGCACCTGACGCTGGATCAACGGGATATTGCGCTCGGCCAGGGCTTCGCCCAGGGCCTCCACGCCACGACACAGAAAGTCGAGCTTGTTGTCGCCGTGGCCGTGTTCGCGCCACTGCTGCTCGGCGTGCAGAAAGACCCCGATGACCGGGCCGCGTCGGGCGGCGTGGTAAAGCGCAGTATTGTCGTGAATACGCAGATCGCTGCGAAACCAGACCAGAGTGACAGGCATGGGGAGCTCCCGCGAATCGTGTCGTGGTTAGAGGGGGCATCGCGCCGCGACGGGGATGATCAGGCTGTCTTGTCGTGGCTCAGTGCTGGCGAATCAGTGGCCTCAGCCGGTCCAGCGCCATGGGGATGTCGTCACCGAGCACCTCGATCTGGCTGTCGGCCAGTTCGGCGGCGCGGATGCGTGCCACCGGGCCGCACAGCGCCAGCGGAGTGTCGAGCTGTTCGGCCAGGCGAGGCAGCAGTCGACGGACCACGTCGGAGCGTTCAGCCTTGCCGCTGCACAGCACCACCGCACCGGGGCGCAGGCGCTCCAGCGCCAGCGGCAGATCGGTGAACGGCAGCGGCGCATCCATCAGGGCGATGCGGTAGCCGCGTTCACTGGCGGCGAGCGCCAGCATCAGGGTCCACAGCGAACCATCATCGTCTGGCAGGGTGTCCAGCAGCAGGGTGGAACCACGGGCGGTGCGATTGGCGTGAAACAGGCGAATACCGATGCGCGTGCGCAGGAAGCTCTCCAGACTGCGTCGCTGCAAGGCCGCGCCAAGCTGCCCTTCCCAGCGCTCCTCGAGTTCCTGGACCACCGGCTGCCATAGCTCACTGATGCAGGTGCCGACCGGGTAGAGGGCCAGGGACTGCTGGTACAGGCCGTCCAGATGATCCATGTCGAGGGCATCCACCGCGCCCAGCATCTGGCGGCGCTGCGAGGTCCAGTCACCGGCGGCGGGCGGTGCCGTCTCGGCGGGCTCGGGCTGGGTCAACAGGTCCTTGACCTGACTGACCGGGACACCGCGGTTGAGCCATTGCAGAATACGCTCGACCCGCTCGATGTCTTCCCGAGCGTAGAGGCGATGCCCCTTGGGCGTGCGGCGCGGCTCGATCAGTCCGTAGCGCCTCTCCCAGGCACGCAGGGTCACCGAATTGACCCCGGTGAGCCGCGACACTTCGCGGATGGGGTAGAGAGGAGATTCGGTGGGGGGCGCCGTATGACTCATGAGGGCCTCGATGCGTGTCCTGGTGCGATTGTGAAGGCGCAAGCTGCGCCCTGTCCCTGGAAGTTGTCGATGGCGTAGGTGACTCGACGTTTCCGTAGCTGTACAGACGCTACAAAGTGTACAACAGTTTTACCGCTTTTCGCTCACGCTGATTGAACGTCTAGGCTTAGTCTGAAAAGTCGGCGAGCGAAGGTTAGACAAGGCAAAAATCGGTGAGACAGCGCAGTTTACGGGGTGTAAATGAGCATGTTGATCCGATTTTTAACGCCGTATTACCGAGCGTAGGCACTTTTCAGACAAGCCCTAGGGGGCTGATCAGGGGGCGGGTGACAGCGTCTCGCCGACCTGGTCGGCCACTGCGCTTGCCAGCGCCTCGACGAACACGGGGTGTTCTCCTACCGGCGCCAGCAGCGTCAGCTCGAGCCCCGGGTGTTCGCTGCGCAGGGCGTCGATCTGGGCAGGCACATCCTTGCGCAGATGACGACCGGCGGCGAAGAACAGCGGCAGCACCTCGATGCGGGTAGCACCGGCTGCGCTCAGTTCGGCCACGGTGGACTCCAGCGACGGCTCGCACAGCTCCATGTAGGACAGCCGGATCGGCGTGCCAAGGCGTGGCGCCAGGGCGTCGCGGAAGTGCTCGAAGGGCGCCCGCCAGTTGGGATCGCTGGAGCCGTGTGCAAGTAGTACCAGTGCGTATGACATGTTCGGTTTCCTGATGACCTGAAAATGGGTAAGCCTGCGACTGGCGCCCGCTTCAGGCGTCGGTGGCAGTACGATGCAGGGCCTCGGCGACGTGCACGCCCGACAGCCAGGCATCCTCGATACGTCCGCCGCGCAGACCGTCACCGGCCAGTGCCAGGCCATCCTCGCCGAGACGGTGATCGGGCGCCGCCAGCGTAAGGTCCGCGGTGGCGTAGCGCCAGCGATGGGCACCGCTGGCCGTGATCTGGGGCAGAGAGGAACCTGTCGGCAACCGGGTTGCGAGGGCCTTCTGCAGGGCTGCCGTCAGCCTGCTGGCCACGTCCTCGGCGTCGTCCTCGAGATGGCGCTGACTCCATTCGTCCCGGGCCAGCAGCGAAAGCGTCTCGCTCTGGTGCTCGCGCCCGGGCTTGCGATTGTGGCGAACCGCCAGGCGCAGCGGCCCCTGGTCAAAGCGTACCACTGGCCAGTCGGCGTCGATGCCCTCGAGCGTCAGCGCTGTGTCGAAGCGCACCCAGGCACTCCAGCAGGGCAGCATGCGGATCTCACGACAGGCCTTCGCCAGCGCCTCGTCGTGGGGGCGCAGCAGGGGTTCGGCCTGGGCCGCCGGCGCGGTCACCACCACCCGGTCGAAGGGGCCGTAGCTGTCGCCCTGCGGGTCCTCTAGCCACCAGCCGTCCAGGCGATCGGTCAAGCGGGTGACGCGAGTCGCCGCAAACAGCTCATGGGGGGCGGCCAGGTGGCGGGTGATGGCGCTCATGCGTGGAGTGCCGCAGTAACGATGTTGATCGTCGCCTTCCTCATGCCAGGCGCCCGAGGCGTCGACCCGATAGCTGGAGGGCGGCCAGGGCGTGGCCACCCCTGCGGCTTCCCAGCGGTCGACCTCGGCGGCGAAGGCAGCGTCACGCACGCTGAAGTATTGAGCACCCAGGTCGAGGGATTCGTCTCCCTCCCGGCGAGAACTGGCGCGCCCACCGGGTCCTCGGCCCTTGTCGAACAGCACCGCACGGTGACCGTGTCGGCGGAGCTGGCCGGCGCAAGCCAGGCCGCTGAACCCCGCTCCAATGATGGCGACCTGCAGCATCGACGGAAGCCCTCCTCGAGTCTGTGGTGTCAGTATCTTGGATGTAGCGTATAAGTGATGTACAACTTGAGTCAAATGAAGTCCTAGGCTCTGTCCGAAAAGTCGACGAGCGAAGGTTAGACAAGGCAAAAATCGGTGAGAAAGCGCAGTTTACGGGGTGTAAATGAGCATTTTGACCGGGCTGGCGCACCAGCCGATTTTTAACGCCGTATTACCGAGCGCAGGCACTTTTCAGACAAGCCGTAGACCGGCCAGCGCACAACCGACTAGGCTGAAATCAGGCTGGTCGCACGCTGCGGTGGTCGCTGCCGTCAGAGAGGGCCGACGGTATGTGGTCGGGGCCAGGGATCGTTGTGTATTGCGAGAGGACAAGCTATGCGAGTACTGATCACCGGTGGCAGTGGCTTTGTGGGCCAGCGTCTGTGTCGACGCTTGGTGGACGCCGGTCACCGCGTACAGGTGGTCTCCCGCTCACCGGCGCAGGCGGCGAAGGTGCTGCCCGAAGGAGCGGATGTACGGGTCAGCGCGCTGGACTTCGTCGACGCGCCGCCGGGGGTGCTGGTCAACCTGGCAGGCGAGCCCATTGCCGACAAGCGCTGGAGTGACACTCAGAAGGAAAGACTTATCGATTCGCGCATCAACGCCACCAGGGAACTGGTGATGCTGTGCGAACAGCTGTCGCAGACCGCCAAGGCCCCCAGGGTGCTGGTCAGTGGTTCGGCCATGGGCTTCTACGGCGATCAAGGCGGGGGCGAGGATGCGCCGACGGTAACCGAGCAGACAGCGCCCCATGATGAATTTGCCCACCGCCTGTGCAAGCGCTGGGAACAGGCCGCCGCTGGAGTGAAGGACTTCGGCGTGCGCCTGGCGATCCTGCGCACCGGCCTGGTGCTGGATGAAGGCGGCGGCATGCTCAAGAAGCTGCTGCCACCGTTCAAGCTGGGGCTGGGGGGGCGGCTCGGCAAGGGCGATCAGTATATGCCCTGGATCCATCGCGAGGATCTGGTGGAAATGATCCTGTGGTTGATCGAGAAGGAGCACCTGAGCGGGCCCTTCAACGGCAGTGCCCCGGAGCCCGTCACCAACCGCGAGTTCACCGAAGCGATCGGGCGTCACCTGAAGCGCCCGACGCCCTTTCCGGTGCCGGCGATGGTGCTGGAGACCGCCTTCGGCGAGATGTCGCGGCTGCTGCTGACCGGCGCGCGCATGGTGCCGCAGCGCTTCGAGGAGGAGGGCTTCAGCTTTCGCTACCCGACCCTGGACAAGGCGCTGGACGACATTCTTTAAGACGGCGCGAGTTCCGCTGTTCGACACCGGCGGTCGCTACTGCCGGTCGATACCCCAGGCGACTCACGTTACGCCAAGGCCTTGCACCGGACACATCTCGCAAACAGCAGGAGCCCCGCGCTGTCGGTCGCAGCGCGGGGCCACCCTTAGCGGCTGTCGTCGTCGATGGTCACGATCACACGCACGGCGTCCAGGCGCAGGCGGGTGCCTTCGATGGCCTGGTCCAGCGCCTGGCGCTCGTCGCGCAGGGCGGTGATCTCGTCCTCGCGTACCGACGGGTTGCGCTGTGCCAGGGCCTCGAGTCGGGTCAGCTCGTTGTCCAGCGTCTGGCGCATGCGCACCTGGGCGGCCTCGACGATCGTCGGCAGCTCTCGCTGGGCCTCGGCCTCGGCGCTGTCGAGCAGGTCTCGCAGCTGGTCGTGACGACTCTTGATCAGGTCCCGCGCCACCGCCTTCTTGACCTTCTTGAGGTTCTTCGAAAGACCGGTGAAAGACACCTTGTCGGTGAGGTTGGCGCCGGACTCGTCGAGCAGCACCCGCACCGCGGTGGGCGGCAGGAAGCGATTGAGGTGCAGGCGCTTCGGTGCCGGACAGTGGGTGCGGAACACCAGCTCCGCCATCAGCCGGCCGGCAGGGATCGCCGGATGCTTGAGCAGGGCAAGGGCGGTGTTGCCCATGTTGCCGTCGAGGATGCGGCCCATCATCTCGCGCAGCAGCGGGTGTTCCCAGGACAGCCGCTGGACGTCGTCCCGGGCCAGCGCGCGGGAGCGCGAGGTGGTCACGGTGAAGCCTTCCTCGCCCTTCACCAGCCCTGGCAGGCCGTCGAGCATGTGCGAGCCCGGTGACAGCAGGGTCAGGTCGTTGCCAAGTTCGCGACTGTCGACGCCGAAGATGTCCAGCGCCTGGTCGAGGTAGCGTGGCAGGGCGCGGTCCTCGTCGAGTTCGACGATCCCCTGCTTGACCGACTCGACCCGCTCGGGACGGCAGGCGTTGAGCTCCAGCAGGCGATTGCGACCGGCGTCGCGTTCCGCCAGCTTGGCGTCGAACAGCGCGCGGGTCTCGCCGATGACTTCTTCCAGGGCCTCGTCGTCGAGCAGGCTCTCGGCCAGGTCGTCGCCGAAGGCGTCGAACAGGTCATTGCCGATACCGTGCGGCGCACTGAAGGCGTCCATCCCCTCCTGATACCAGCGCAGCAGTTTCTCGCCGGGGCTGCCTTCGAACACCGGCACATGGATCTCGATGGCGTGGCGCTGGCCGATGCGATCGAGACGGCCGATGCGCTGCTCGAGCTGGTCCGGGTGGAGCGGCAGGTCGAACATCACCAGATGACGACAGAACTGGAAGTTGCGGCCTTCGGAGCCGATCTCGGAACACACCAGCACCTGGCAGCCGTCCTCGTCATCGGCGAAGGCGGCGGCGGCACGGTCGCGCTCGACCAGCGACAGGTCCTCGTGGAACACCGGCGCCTGTACTCCGCCGAGCACGCGCAGGCCGTCGGACAGCCCCTGGGCGGTCTCGCGGTCGTGGGCGATCACCAGTACCTTGTCGTCGCCCATCTCGGTCAGCCGTTCAAGCAGCCAGGTCACCCGGGGGTCGAACTGCCACCAGGGTTCGGCGTTGAGAGGGTCCTCGGTCAGGGCGCTGTACATGCCGTCCAGATAGACCATCACCTCGGGGTGGTCGAGGCCGGTCTCGATCAGCAGCTCGTCGAGGTAGTCCTCGTCCCGCGCCAGGCGACGCAGCACTCGGCGATAGGACGACGGCAGCTCCAGCTTGTCGACGTGCAGGCGACGTTCAGGGAAGCCGCCTACGTGGCGACGGCTGTTGCGGAACATCACCCGGCCGGTGCCGTGGCGGTCGAGCAGCTGGTCTCGCAGCTGGGCGCTGGCCTGCTGGCGCTGTTCCAGGCTGCATTCGGGGTTGGACAGGGTCGCCAGCAGCGCCTGGCTGTCGCCGTCGTCGGCGACCGCGCCGATGGTGTCCCGGGCGCCGGCATCCAGCGGCCCGTCGACATCGCCCAGGGCGTCGATGGCCTCGGCCACCGCCACATAGCCCTGCTCTTCGGCGCGGAAGGCCTCCAGGTCCGAGTAGCGTTCGCGATCGAGCAGGCGCAGCCTGGCAAAGTGGCTGGCCAGCCCCATCTGTTCCGGCGTCGCGGTCAGCAGCAGCACGCCGTCGGTGGCGCCGGCCAGGCGCTCGACGCAGGCGTAGCCGGGGCCGACCTCGTCCTCGCTCCACTCCAGGTGGTGGGCTTCGTCGACGATCAGCAGGTCCCACTCGCAGGCTTCGGCCTGTTGCTGACGGTGGGTGTTGGCGAACAGCCAGTCCTGGCTTGCCAGCACCAGCTGGCCGGCCTCGAAGGGATTGGCATCGCCATGGGCCTGGCTCTGCTGTTCGTCGAGCAGGGTCACCGACAGCGAGAAGCGTCGCAGCAATTCCACCAGCCACTGGTGAGTCAGGCTCGCCGGCACCAGGATCAGCGCGCGCTCGACCCGCCCGGTCAGCAGCAGGCGATGCAGGATCAGTCCGGCTTCGATGGTCTTGCCGAGGCCGACTTCATCGGCCAGCAGCACGCGAGGCGCCTGACGCGAGGAGACCTCGTCGGCGATGTACAGCTGATGGGGGATCAGATCGATGCGTGGGCCGGCCAGACCCAGCGCCGGGTTCTGCTCGATGCGATGGTAGTGATGCAGGGTGCGAAAGCGCAGGTCGAACCAGTCGTTGCGATCGACCTGGCCGGTCAGCAGACGATCTCGGGCCTGGTCGAACTGCATGCTGTCGGCCAGCCGGGCCTCCGGCAATTCGCACAGCTCGCCCTTGTCGTCTTCGCCGATATAGACGATCAGGCCATCGATTTCCTTGGTGTCGTCCACCGTCATCTGCCAGCCCTCGGCGGACTGGATGCGATCACCACTGCCGAAGGCGACTCGGGTCAACGGGGCAAGACGGGTACTGTAGGTGCGGGTTTCCTGGCTGGCGCCGAAGAGCACGGTGACGCTGCGCGCGTCGCAGTTCAGGATAGTGCCCAGGCCGAGTTCGGCCTCGCCGTCGCTGATCCAGCGCTGGCCGGGAGAGAAGTCGCTCATGATGCCTCGGGAGATGCGTCGTTACGGTTCGTGGTCGCGGGCCAGGCCCGCCGCCGACAGGGCGCGGTATCTTACAGCAATCTTCAGTCTGGCTTAAGCGCCATCGTCATGCCCGTGATCAGATGTCGCATGGCGGCTGAAACCTTCGCATCGAGGCGTTCCCGAAACGCCCCCGCGCTTGCCGCCGTGCCCGGGCCAGCGATGAGCTCGGCCGTGAGGTGGGGGATTCAGGCTACGTCAGTGCAGGAAAAGACAGGTTGGGCGGGCCGAGGCGGGGTGTCCCCCTCGGCCCTGAGACTGCGGGTGCGGTTCACCTGCAGTATGTGCTCAGGTTGGCAAAGTTTCAGCGCGCCAGCCAGTCGTCCAGCAGAGGCAGGGTCAGCTCCCCCACATGGCGCTCGAGCAGCTTCCCTTCGGCGTCGAACAGCAGTGTCGTGGGTAGCCCGGGAGATTGACTCGCTGCCAGCAGTTGCTGGCGCGGGTCGAGCAGGGGGTAGCGAAAGTCCAGGCCGGCCTCGTCCAGGTAGCGCGCGACCTGAACCAGCGGCTCGCCCTGATTGGCCACGACCACGGTGACGTCGTCGCGTTGGTCGATGTCGGCCAACAACGGCATCTCGCGCCGGCAAGGCGGGCACCAGGTAGCCCATAGATTGATGATCAGCGGCTTGCCGGTGGGGCCGCCTGCCAGCGAGGCCAGTTCGATGGGGGCGCCATCGACGTCTTCCAGGGTCAGCTCTGGCACGCGTTGTGGCGCCGGACTTGCCGACAGCGGCGCCCAGCTGACCAGCGCCAGCCAGGCAAGCGAGGCGACCAGCGTCAGACCCAGGGCACCGAGCAGGGCGCCGAGGCGATCACGCAGTGACCACAGGGTCCACAGGGCGGCGGCGACCAGCCCCCAGACCCCGCTGTAGCCGGGCAGCCACAGTTTGATGATATCCAGCCAGTTGTCCTGATAGGCGGCCCAGTGCGGCAGCACGTGCCCGAGGCGAGCGCCGACCAGCCAGGCCAGCATCAGGCCGTTGAACCAGCGACCGTGGCGGCGGCGGGGCAGGCCCATCAGGAAGGCGCTGGCGGCCAGCAGCAGCAGGGTGACGACGAGGGCGTAGAGACGCGGCAGGCTCACTAGCACCGGACCGATGGCGATGGCATCCATGGATGGGGCGAACTCCATTGGGGAAACGCGAAAGCACGAAAATGCGCAGGCGAGCAGGTACACTTGGTGGGCTCGATCCGGCAAGGCTACTGCGCCCGATGCGCGCTGTCATCTCGAGCCGCCTGCCGGGCCATCGGTTTTCGAGCCATCTCTCTGATCAGGATCTGTGATGTCACCACCCAAGACCTTCGACCCCCTGCGCGCCCTGGCCATCGGCAGCCAGGCCCTCGGCTTCGTGATGATCTTTGTGCTCGGCACCACCCTGGACCACCCGCGCCCGTGGCAGGGGCTCACCCTGGGGCTGATGCTGGTGGTGGCGTTGGTAGTAGCGATCGTCCGGCGCTACCGCAACAACCGCCTGCAGAAGTTCCGTGACGAACGGCGCCAGCGGCTGTTGGGTGATGATGAGGGCGATGACGAGGGGGACGAGGGACATGACTGACCAACAGCGTCAGGCCCGGACCTCTCGGGTCGATGAGGCGCAGCGGGCCGGATCGATGGCGGTAAGCCTCAGCCAGTGCCCCTCCGGCATCCGGCACAGCACCACCCGAAAGGCGCACTGACGCGAGGTGCTGTTGTCTCCCTCCCAGCTCTGTACAAAGCCGCACTCGTGTCCGCAGTCTTCCAGGCGTCGACGCAGCGCAGGAAAGCTGGCGGCGTCGACCTCGAGATTCAGTGTTCTCGGCGGCGTCGGGGTGTGGCTCGCCAGCAACATCAGCACCTGGGTGTTCTCGCCGCCCCCCAATTCCAGGGTCACCCCAGTGTCGCTGGCGACCAGCACCCGAAGGCCCAGTGTCGTCTCGAAGAACCGACGCATTCCCGCCAGGTCGCTGACCTCCAGGGCGCCCGGCTCCAGACTGAGATGCTGCATGACATGCCTCCGTGGGATCATGTGTCGGATTCAGTCTGGCGCCGAAGCCGCCGGTTTTCCCTTCAAGCCTTTTTATGGCCTCTATCGCCTGGCGCTATGGGCGTGGCGATTGGCCGCTTGCGGGTGCCTCCTTGCAGCCCTTTCCAGGGCGTCTTGTCCAACTTCCTTTTCGTACAAGTGGACGACGTCTTCGTCGACAGGTCGCCCTGCCTGAGTATGACGAATCGGCGGCAATGACGTGACCGCTGCATGACAGCCAACCCCAACTCCTTGTTTTTTATACCTCTGGCGAGGTAATGCCGGAGCGCTTGCTCCGTGTGCAGGGAAATTTGTCATCTCAATGACATTGTCTAGACAACTGGCCTTCATCTTTGATGTCCAGACTGGCGCCATTCCTAGAGGAGAGGCGTCATGTCCATTCCCACCATCATCGTCGAGCGGCTCAACAAGAACTTCGGCCATAGCCGAGTGCTCGAGGATGTCAGTTTCGAGATCACCCCGGGGGAGATCGTTGCGCTGATCGGCCCATCCGGCTCCGGCAAGTCCACCCTGATGCGTCATCTGGTCGGACTGACCTGCTGCAACCGTGATCGCGGTGGCCGAGTCAGCCTGCTGGGGCGCGAGATCCAGGCCAGCGGTCGCCTTCGCCGGGCCAGCCGTGGCCAGCGCTGCCGGGTCGGCTACATCTTCCAGCAGTTCAACCTGGTCAATCGCCTCAGCGTGCTGACCAATGTGCTGATTGGCCAGCTCGGGCGCATGCCGCGGGCGCGGGCGCTGCTCGGTCGTTTCAGCGACGAGGAACGCCAACGGGCCCTCAAGTGCCTGGCTCGGGTCGGCCTCGAGGGCATGGCCTACCAGCGTGCCAACACCCTTTCCGGCGGTCAGCAGCAGCGGGTGGCCATCGCCCGGGTGCTGATGCAGGACGCCGACGTCATCCTCGCCGACGAGCCCATCGCCTCGCTGGACCCGCGCAGCGCCCGGGAGGTGATGGAGATCCTCGAGCGGATTCACGCCGAGGATGGCCGCACCGTGGTCATCACCCTGCATCAGGTCGATATCGCCCGGCGCTACTGCCACCGGGCCATCGCGCTCAAGGATGGGCGCCTGTACTTCGACGGCAAGACCTCCGAGCTGACCGACGCACGCCTCAAGACCCTGTACGAGAACGCCGGCCTCGACGAGCTGCGTGCCGGCAGTCAACCCGACCTGCCGTCACCGCTGCGTGAGCCGAGCTACACCCAGGCCCAGACGGCTGTGTCGGCGCAGGTCGTCCATAGCTGAGCCACCACATCCTGCGACACCTGTTCCCACAACGACCGATAACCTTCAGGAGAATCCCATGTCTCTCGCATCCTTTCGTCGCCTGTCGCTGCCATTGATCGCCGGTATCGGCCTCGCCGCCAGTGCCCAGCTGGCCGCCGCCGAGACCGAGACCCTCAAGTTCGGCATCATCTCCACCGAGGCCAGCCAGAATCTGGCGCCGCTGTGGGACCCGTTCCTGGCCGATATGTCCGAGCAGATCGGCATGGAGGTCGAGCCCTTCTTCGCCACCGACTACGCCGCGGTGATCCAGGCCATGCGCTTTGATCAGATCGACCTGGCCTGGTACGGCAACAAGTCGGCCATGGAAGCCGTCGATCGTGCCGACGGCGAGATCTTCGCCCAGACCGTGGCGGCCAACGGAGCCCCGGGCTACTGGAGTCTGATGATCACCCACAAGGACAGCGACATCGAAAGCGTCGATGACGTCCTGGCCAACGCCTCCGAGCTGGTGTTCGGCAACGGCGATCCCAACTCCACCTCCGGCTATCTGGTGCCGGGCTACTACGTCTTCGCCAAGAACGGTGTCGACGCCTCGTCAGCCTTCAAGCGCACCCTGAACTCCAGCCACGAGACCAACGCCCTGGCGGTGGCCAATCAGCAGGTCGACGTGGCCACCTTCAATACCGAAGGCATGGAGCGTCTGGAAGTGACCGCGCCGGACAAGGCCGAGCAGCTGCGGGTGATCTGGAAGTCGCCGCTGATCCCGTCCGACCCGCTGGTGTGGCGCGGCGACCTGGACGACGCCACCAAGGAAAAGCTGCGTGAGTTCTTCCTGAACTACGGCGATGACGCCGAAGAGCAGCAGATTCTCGAGCCGCTGCAGTGGTCTGGCTTCGATGCCTCCGACAACGACCAGCTGTTGCCGATCCGTCAGCTGGCGCTGTTCAAGGAGCGCTCCGAGGTGGCAAAGGACGAAAGCCTGGACGAAGGCGATCGCGAGGCCCGACTGGCCGAGATCGACAGCCAGCTCGACGATCTCGATGCGCGCATGAAGGAAGTGCAGGCCGCCGAGGCGATGCCCGAGGATGCCGCCACCAACGCCGGCTGATGTGACGCCAGGCCGCGCCGGGACGAAGGCCCGGCGCGGCCTGGACCGCTCACGCTGTCACCGCTTTCTCAAGTTCCCCCAGGAAAACGCATGACCACCCAGACACAACTTTCCGGCATCAGCCTGCCGCCCAAGCGTAGCTGGACCACCCTGGCGCTGTGGGGCGTCGGCCTGGCGGTGCTGGCCTGGTCCTGGCAGGGCGTCGAGATGCGCCCGAGCCTGCTGGTGACCAACGCCGACAATATGGCGACCCTGGCCGGCGACTTCTTTCCCCCGGCCTTCGGCAACCTCGGCCACTACATCGAGCAGATGCTGGTGACCATCCAGATCGCCATCTGGGGCACCCTGCTGGCCATCCTGGTCGCCATTCCTGCGAGCCTTCTGTGCTCCGAGAATCTGGTGCCCTGGTGGGTCTACCAGCCGGTGCGCCGACTGATGGACGCCACCCGTGCCATCAACGAGCTGGTATTCGCCATGCTGTTCGTGGTGGCGGTGGGGCTTGGGCCTTTCGCCGGGACCCTGGCGCTGTTCATCCACACCACCGGGGTGCTGGCCAAGCTGTTTTCCGAAGCGGTGGAAGCCGCCGAGGCCGGGCCCATGGAAGGCATTCGGGTCACCGGAGCAGGGCGCATCGAGGAGATCGTGTTCGGTCTGATTCCCCAGGTGCTGCCGCTGTGGATCTCGGTGAGCCTGTATCGCTTCGAGTCCAACATCCGCTCGGCCACGGTGCTCGGCATGGTCGGTGGCGGCGGTATCGGGGTGGCGCTGTGGGAGACCATGCGCGGATTCCAGTACGCCGAGACGGCCACCATCATGCTGGTGATCATCATCGCCGTGACGGCGCTGGACATGGCCTCGCAGTTCGTACGCAAGCGCTTCATCTAGGCTGACACAGCAGAGCCGAGTAAGCAGACCAGAACGGCTGGTCTGCCGGTGGCTTCGGCCACCACCCGATACCTCTTTTTTTTGGAGCGAAGATGTCTAGACAAGTGACCGAGGCAGGCAGCACGCCGCGCTATCGCCAGTTGGCCGATGTCCTCTCGCGCGAAGTCCGGGCGCAGTACTCTCCCGGCGATCTGCTGCCCAGCGAAGCGGCGCTGTCCAGGCGCTTCGGCGTCAACCGCCACACCGTACGCCGGGCGTTGGACGAACTGGTGGCCGCCGGCATGGTGACCCGTCACCAGGGCCGTGGCACCCAGGTGGTGGACCGCCGCCTGGACTATGCGGTCAACGCCGCCAGCAAGGTCACCCACAACCTGGCGGAACTGGGCCTGGCCACCGAGACCTGCTGCCTGACCCAGGGCCTGGCGGTGCCGCCGGAGGCCATCGCCCAGCGCTTTGCGCGTGGGCCGGGCGAGAGCCTTCTGTGTGTCGACACCA
Source organism: Halomonas sp. BN3-1 (assembly GCF_003056325.1). NCBI lineage: Bacteria > Pseudomonadati > Pseudomonadota > Gammaproteobacteria > Oceanospirillales > Halomonadaceae > Halomonas > Halomonas sp. BN3-1. The sequence continues at coordinate 86,540 of NZ_PYVV01000009.1, forward strand.
TGCGCCATGTCGACCGGGCCCCGCTGTTGCGGCTGCGCCACTGGTTCGACCCCGAACGGGTGCCGGGCTGGCTAGATCGCTATCGCGGTGGTTCGACCCGGGCGCTGCTGGACCAGCACTACGGGCTGCGCCTGAGGCGCTCCCGGGTGCGCCTGGAAGCGGTCCAGGCCGACGCCGACGACAGCCGCATGCTGCAGTGCGCCCGCCTGGCGCCGCTGGTGGTGCTGACCAGTGACAACGTCGACGCCGATGGTCGTCTGGTGGAGATCTCCGTCAGTCGGGCACGGGCCGATCGGCTGGCCTATCACTTCGACTTTCCCGCGGACGAGCGTCCGCAGTCCCACGACGACGAGGGCTTCTCATGACACCGACCATGACCCCGACGCAGCGTCATCGCCTGCTCGCGTTGACTCCTTTCGACCGTCTTGCGCAAGGCTGGCAGTCCCTGGGCATCCAGGCGAGCCACCGCTGCGTGCGTGGCCCCGAGACCGGCATGGCGATGGTCCGTGGCCGCATGGGCGGCAGTGGATCGGCCTTCAACCTGGGCGAGATGACCCTGACCCGGGCCAGCGTCGCCCTCGATGACGGCACGCTTGGCCATGGCTGGGTGCGTGGTCGCGACAAGGCCCACGCCGAGCTGATCGCCCTGGTCGACGCCTGCGCTCACCACGACCACTGGGCCAGGCGTATCGACAGCGAACTGATGGCACCGCTCGAGCAGGCACTCGATGAGCAGCGCAACCAGGCCTCGCAGACCGCCGCCGCCACCCGCGTCGACTTCTTCACCATGGTAAGGGGCGAATGAACATGACTCAGCAGACCTCCGAGGCCGTCCGGCCCCACGACTGGCCGGGACTCGCCGATCCCGTTCACGACAGCCAGCGGCTGTTTCGTCAGCTGCTCGGCGCCATGTCCGAGCCCGGCACCCTGACCGAGCTTGTCTTGCCGGAGCTGCCGGCCGGCGCGGCGATCTCGCCCGCCGCCTGGGGCGCGCTGCTGGCGCTGTGCGACCTCGACACCCGGGTGTGGGTGGACGAGGGGCTGGCTGGCGCCAACCTCGCCGCCGCCCTGGCCTTCCACACCGGGGCGCGACTGACCGACGACCCGGCCCAGGCCGACTTCGCCCTGGTGACCCCTGACACCCTGTCCCGCGAGGACGGCTTCGCGCTGGGCTCGGACGCCTGGCCCGATCGCAGCACCACCCTGATCGTGATGGTCGAGGCGCTGGCGCAGGGCGAGGACTGGTGGTTATCCGGTCCCGGGGTACCCGGTCAGCGCGGCCTTGCGCTGGGTAACGCCGAGCGCGTGCTGCCGTTGATGCGTGTGCTCGCCGCCAATCGTGCCCACTTCCCCCGGGGGCTGGACGCCTTTATCAGCAGCGGGACGCGACTCACTGCCATCGCCCGTAGTACCCGTCTGTCGGGAGCTGGCTTGTCCGGCGCAGGATTGTCCGGCGCAGGATTGGCGGGAACAGACGACGCCGAGCATCAAGAGGAGACCGCCTGATGTATGTCGCCGTGAAAGGAGGCGAGAAGGCCATCGCCAATGCCCACCGCTGGATGGCCGATCGTCGTCGTGGAGAGCGCGACCAGCGCGAACTCGAGGTATCCCAGATCCAGCAACAGCTGGGGCTGGCGGTGGACCGGGTGATGGCCGAGGCCTCGCTGTACGATCCCGAGCTCGCCGCCCTGGCGCTCAAGCAGGCCAGCGGCGACACCGTCGAGGCGGTGTTTCTGCTGCGCGCCTATCGCACCACCTTGCCGAGGCTGGCCGAGACCCTGCCGGTGGATACCGGCGCCATGCGCATCGAGCGTCGCATCAGCGCCACCTTCAAGGACGTGCCCGGCGGCCAGGTGCTGGGTCCGACCTACGACTACACCCACCGGCTGCTCGACTTCATGCTGCTGGCCGGCGTGGAGACCGAGACCGATACATCGGCGCCGCAGCGTGCCGAGGAAGGTCTCGAGGCCTGCCCCCAGATCCTCGACTGTCTCAACCATGAAGGCCTGATCGAGCGGGAAGAGGACGACGGCAGCGAGCCCTACGACATCACCCGCGATCCCCCCGACTTTCCGGTGGATCGCGCCACCCGGCTGCAGATGCTGGCGCGTGGCGACGAGGGCTACCTGCTGGCGCTGGGCTATTCGACCCAGCGGGGCTACGGGCGCAATCACCCCTTCGCCGGCGAGATCCGCCAGGGTGCGGTGGAGGTCGAGATCGAGGTCGAGGGCTTCGACGGGCCGGTGTGCGTCGGCGAGATCGCCATGAGCGAGTGCCAGATGATCAACCAGTTCGCCGGCAGCGGTGACACCGCCCCCCAGTTCACCCGTGGCTACGGCCTGGCCTTCGGCCGCAACGAGCGCAAGACCATGGCCATGGCGCTGGTCGACCGCGCCCTGCGCGCCGAGGAGCTTGGCGAGCCGATCCAGAGCCCGGCCCAGCAGGCCGAGTTCGTGCTGGCCCACGCCGACAGCGTCGAGGCCTCGGGCTTCGTCTCGCACCTGAAGCTGCCGCACTACGTCGACTTCCAGTCGGAGCTTGAGCTGATTCGCCGCCTGCGTCGTGAGCACGCCGAGCGTACCGCCGCCACGGCCGAGGCCGTGTCCGACACCCAAGCCGCCAGCGCACGTCCTGCACCAGGCGATGGCGACAAGGCCGATCCCGAAAAGGCCCAGGCCAAGAACGTCCAGGAGAACGTCCGATGAACACCGCCATCGACAGCGGCTACAACTTCGCCTACCTGGACGAGCAGACCAAGCGCATGATCCGTCGCGCCCTGCTCAAGGCGGTGGCGATCCCCGGCTACCAGGTGCCCTTTGGCGGGCGCGAGATGCCGATGCCCTACGGCTGGGGCACCGGCGGCATGCAGCTGACCGCCAGCGTGCTGGGCGCCGACGACACCCTCAAGGTGATCGACCAGGGCGCCGACGACACCACCAACGCGGTCAGCATCCGCGCCTTCTTCGAGCGCGTCGCCGGGGTCGAGACCACCACCGCCACGGCACAGGCCAGCGTGATCCAGACCCGTCACCGGATTCCCGAGAAGACCCTGCGCGCCGACCAGATCCTGATCTTCCAGGTGCCGATCCCCGAGCCGCTGCGCTTTATCGAGCCCAGCGAGGAGGAGACCCGGGTCATGCACGCCCTCGAAGAGTACGGGGTGATGCACGTCAAGCTCTACGAGGACATCGCCCACCACGGCCATATCGCCACCACCTACGCCTACCCGGTGAAGGTCGACGGGCGCTACGTGATGGACCCCTCGCCGATTCCCAAGTTCGACAACCCCAAGCTGCACATGAGCGAGGCGCTGATGCTGTTCGGCGCCGGCCGCGAGAAGCGCCTCTACGCGATTCCGCCGCACACCCGGGTGGAGAGCCTCGACTTCGAGGATCACCCCTTCGAGATCCAGGCCTGGGACGAGCCCTGCGCCATCTGCGGGGCCACCGACAGCTACCTGGACGAGGTCATCATCGATGATCAGGGCGCACGCATGTTCGTGTGCTCGGATACCGACTACTGCAACTCCCGCAGCGAGGAGAAGGCATGAAGCGCCCACAGCTTGAACGACCCGCCCTGCTCGAGGCCCGCGCTATCCAGCGCCTGTACGGCCCCGGCAAGGGCTGCGAGGAGATCGACTTCACCCTGCACCAGGGCGAGGTGCTGGGTATCGTCGGCGAGTCCGGCTCGGGCAAGTCGACCCTGTTGCGGGTGCTCTCCGGGCTCGAGGCGCCGGATCGCGGCCAGGTGGTCTATCACGCCGGGGAGGCCGGCTCGGTCGGCGGCTCCCCCGGCAAGGACGAGGCGCTCGACCTCTACGCCATCAGCGAGGCACGCCGCCGCGCCCTGCTGCGCATGGAGTGGGGCCTGGTCCATCAGAACCCCCGGGACGGCCTGCGCCTGGGGGTCTCCGCCGGGGCCAACGTCGGCGAGCGGCTGATGGCGCTGGGCCAGCGCCACTACGGCGAGCTGCGCGCCGCCGGCCAGGACTGGATGGGCCGGGTCGAGCTCGACCCGGCGCGCATCGACGACGCGCCCCAGACCTTTTCCGGCGGCATGCAGCAGCGCCTGCAGATCGCCCGCACACTGGTGACCCAGCCCAGGCTGGTGTTCATGGACGAGCCCACCGGCGGCCTCGACGTCTCGGTCCAGGCGCGGCTTCTGGACATGCTGCGCACCCTGACCCGGGAGCTAGGCCTGTCGGTGATCCTGGTCACCCACGACCTGGCGGTGGCCAGGCTGCTGGCCCACCGCCTGATGGTGATGCGCCGGGGCAGGGTGGTGGAGGCCGGGCTGACCGATCAGATCCTCGACGATCCGCAGCATCCCTACACCCAGCTGCTGGTGTCCTCGGTGCTGACGCCATGAATTCGCTTTCTCAGGAGTCCAAGATGACGTCCCCCTTTCTTACCGCTCGGCGGCTCGACAAGACCTTCGTGCTGCACGCCCAGGGCGGCCAGGCGCTGCCGGTGATGCGCGGTCTCGATCTGTCCCTGTCGCCGGGCGAGTGCCTGGTGCTGGCCGGGCGCAGCGGCATCGGCAAGAGCACCCTGTTGAAGATGGTCAACGGCAACTACCGGGTCAGCGGCGGGCAGCTGACGCTGCACTTCGAAGATGGCGAGCTGGAGCTGTCGGCGCTGCCGGCCCACGCCTGGCACCTGCTGCGGCGCGACGTGATCGGCTACGTCAGCCAGTTCCTGCGGGTGGTGCCCCGGGTCTCGGCCCGGGAGGTGGTGATGGAGCCGCTGCTGGCCCGGGGCTGCGACGTGTCCGAGGCCCGCACCCGTGCCGAGGCCCTGCTGGCGCGGCTCAACCTGCCCGAGCGGCTGTGGGAGCTGGCGCCGGGGACCTTCTCCGGCGGTGAGCAGCAGCGGGTCAATATCGCCCGTGGCTTTATCGCCGAGCACCCGCTGTTGCTGCTCGACGAGCCCACGGCGTCGCTGGACGCCGCCAACCGCGAGGTGGTGGTGCAGTTGATCGAGGAGGCCAAGGCCCGTGGCACCGCCATGCTCGGCATCTTCCACGACGAGGAGGTGCGCGAGCGGGTCGCCGATCGCCTGCTGGAGCTGGAAGGGCATATGCTGCTTGGTGGCACCGACGCTGACCGCACCGCTTCCGACCAGACCTCATTTTGTCAGACCGACTCCGGGGAGTCCCTTTCATGAATCAGGATCAGATTCTGACCAACGCCAGGCTGGTGCTCGACGACGAGGTGGTGCACGGCAGCCTGGTGATCAAGGACGGCGTGATCAAGGCGCTGGAACGCGGCCCGGTGTCGCTGCCGGGGGTGATCGACTGCCAGGGCGATATCCTGATGCCCGGCATGATCGAGCTGCACACCGACAATATGGAAAAGTACTTCCAGCCAAGGCCCAAGGTGTCCTGGCCGGGTCGCCAGGCGGCGCTGGCCCACGACGCCCAGATGGCCGCCAGCGGCATCACCACGGTGTTCGACGCGGTGTCGATCGGTGACGTCGACGAGCAGAGCATGCGCCACGGGGCCCTCGACGAGATGGTCTCCTCGCTGGCTGATATCAACGACAACGGCATGGCCCGGGTCGACCACCGTCTGCACCTGCGCTGCGAGGTGTGCCACCCGGATACCCTGGCGCGTTTCAAGAGCTTCATGGACTCGCCGCTGCTGGGGCTGGTGTCGCTGATGGATCACTCGCCGGGCCAGCGCCAGTTCGCCAGCCTCGACGCCTACCGCGTCTACTACCAGGGCAAGTACGGCCTGGACGATGCCAGCCTCGAGGCCTTTATCGAGAAGCAGCTGGCCAACAGCGCCGCCTATTCCAGCGCCCACCGTCGCGCCATCGCCGAGCTGTGCAGCGGGCGCGGCCTGGCCCTGGCCAGCCATGACGACGCCACTGTGGCCCACGTGGCGGAAAGCCTCGAGTACGGCACCCGGGTAGCGGAGTTCCCCACCACCCGGGAGGCCGCCGAGGCCTCCCATCGTCACGGCATGGCGGTGATGATGGGCGCCCCCAACGTAGTCCGCGGCGGCTCCCACTCCGGCAATATCGCCGCGGCAGAACTGGTGCGCCTGGGCGTGCTCGACATCCTGTCTTCCGACTACTACCCGGCGGCGCTGCTCGATGCAGTATTCCGTATCGCCGCCATGGAGGACGGCTACGACCTGCCCCGTGCGGTGGCCACGGCCTCGCGCAGGCCGGCCGAGGCCGTGGGCCTTGATGATCGCGGACGCATCGCTCAGGGGCTGCGCGCCGATCTGGTGAGGGTGCGCGAGGTCGATGGCCATCCGCTGGTCCAGCGCGTGTGGTGCGCGGGCAGGCAGGTGCACTGATGCTGGTCTACCTGATCGGCGCCAGCGGCGTGGGCAAGGACAGCCTGCTCGACGCCGTGCGAAAGCGGCGCCCGGACCTGCTGGTGGCGCATCGCTACATCACCCGGCCAAGCGGCGTCGGCGAGGACTCGGTGGCGCTGTCGCCGGCCGAGTTCGAGGCCCGGCGGGCACGTGGCCTGTTCTGCCTGCACTGGGTCGCCCACGGCCTTCACTACGGCGTTGGCATCGAGGTGGAGGCCTGGCTCACGGCGGGGGCCACGGTACTGCTCAACGGCAGTCGTCGTGAGCTGGCGGCCGCCAGCGCGCGCTTCGGCGAGCGCCTTACGCCGGTGGTGGTGACCGCCCCGCCCGAGGTGCTGCGTGAGCGGCTCGCCAGGCGCGGGCGCGAGAGCGTCGATCAGATCGAGGCGCGCCTGGCGCGCCACGCCGAGGTGGAGGCCGAACTCGAGCGCTGCCATCCGGCGCTGGATCGCGTCGACAACGGTGGCAGCCTGGACGAGAGCGTCCGGGCGCTGGAGGCGATCATCGCCTCCCGCCACTGACGGAGCCGGCGTCGAGTCTGTCGACGCCGGCCTTGTGTCGATCGCCGACTACAGCGGCAGTGCGTACCACCTCATCAGCGCAAGCGGCTTGTGCCCCTTGCTTCAGCTCGGAGACTTCCATGGAGTTTCGCTTCAACGGCACCGGAGACAGCGCCCAGGTGCCTCGCTTCGGCTGCGACTGTCGCGCCTGCACTCGGGCCAGGGTGTTCACCAGCCATCAGCGTGGCCCCTGCTGCGCCGAGCTGAGCGTGGACGGCCGGCGCTACCTGCTCGACGCCGGGCGCATGGACCTGGCCCATAGCTGCGAGCTGGAGCGTCCCGCCGCCTTCTTCGTCACCCACTACCACGCCGACCATGTGCAGGGGCTGTTTCACCTGCGCTGGGGGACCGGCACGTCGATCCCGGTATACGGCCCCAAGGATCCCAACGGCTGCGCCGATCTCTATCGCAACAGCGGCATCCTTGACTTCCAGCCGGGGCTCAAGCCGTTCAAGTCGCTGGACTTCGACGGGCTGACGGTGACCCCGGTGCCGCTCAATCACAGCAAGCCGACCCTCGGTTACTGCCTGGATGATGGCGGCACCCGTCTGGCCTACCTGACCGACACCCAGGGCCTGCCCGGCGCCACCGAGCGTTTTCTGCGCCAGTGGGACGCCGACGTCGTCGTGCTCGACGCCTGCCACCCGGCCAGCCAGCTCGAGACGCGCAACCACAACAGCATCACCCAGGCGCTGGAGATCATCACCCGGCTCGACCCGCCCCGGGCCTATCTCACCCACATCAGCCATGAACTGGACGCCGAGCGTCTGGACCAGCCGACCCCCTTGCCGCCCAAGGTGCGCATCGCCCGGGATGGCGAGACGCTGGAGGATTGGGATCGCTTGGACGCCGTCTGCTAGCCAGTTGCGGCCTTGGCTTCCTTCATGCTGACTTATCTGCGAGAGCACCCCTGATCATGTCCGATATCCCCACGCCGTCTGTGTCTGACGGCTCCTTATCTTGTGACTCGCCCAGTGGCTCACCCAGAGACTCATCCAGCGCGCTGGACCAGCCGACGTCCCCGCGTCTTTCCGAGCGGCCCAACGTCGCCGCCGACGCTCGCCTGCACCACAGTGAGCTTGGGCGCTTCACCGAGGTCGGCAGTCGCTGCGTGTTCAACCATGTCAGTCTCGGCGACTACAGCTATATCGAGCGTGACGGCGACGTCATGTTCGCTACCATCGGCAAGTTCACCTCCATCGCCGCCAGTGTGCGCATCAACCCGAGCAACCACCCTTGGTGGCGGCCGACCCTGCACCACTTCAGCTATCGCCCCGGCAAGTTCGGCTTCAGCGACGAGGCCCTCGACGGCGAAGTATTCGCCTGGCGCGAGGCCGATCGGGTGGTCATCGGCCACGACGTCTGGATCGGCCACGGCGCCATCGTGCTGCCCGGCGTGACCATCGGTCATGGCGCCATCGTCGGCGCCGGCAGCGTGGTGACCAGAGACGTGCCGGCCTACCACATCGTGGTGGGCAACCCCGCCCGGGTGCTGAGGCCAAGGTTCGACGACCCCACCATCGCCGAGCGCCTCGAGCGCCTGGCCTGGTGGGACTGGCCGGAGGAGCGTATCAAGGCCCATCTGAAGGGCTTTCAAGGCAACGTCGAGGACTTTCTGGCCGAGGCGGAGCGGGGGACATCCAGGTAGGGACAAGAGGGGCTGGCGGTGTGGGGGAGGCTTCATGACCCCTAGTCGGTTGGACATTGACGTTATAGGGCGCCGACATACGCCAGCGCCTTTGCTGAATTGAAACGATTGATGACGCTTTGATGGCAGCGTTGTGAATCGCCGCCTAGCTTTCCTGAATCGTCGGGGGGAGCGCTCGAGCAGTGGCCAGGGCTCGCGGGTTCTCTCCGGCTCTGTCGGCGACCGACCCTGCTCAGGAGTGCCCCTTTTGATCCACCGCCTCTTTTCCCCAGTGCAGCGCCCCCCGACCCTGACGGAGGCGCTGGTATCGCTGATCGCCCTGGTGGTCGGCATCGGCGTATCCATCGTCGTCTACGGCCTCGACCCGCAGATCCCCATGTTGCTCGGGGTGATCGTGGCAAGCCTGGTGGCGCTGCGCTGCGGCTACCGCTGGGACGATATCCAGGAAGGCATGGTGCGAGGCATCCACAACGCCCTGCCGGCGCTGATAATCCTGATGGTGGTAGGGGTACTGATCGGGGTGTGGATTCAGGCCGGGGTGGTGCCGACGCTGATTTCCTATGGCCTCAAGCTGCTGTCGCCGACGATCTTCCTGCCGGCGGCGGTGGTCATCTGCGCCATCTCGTCGCTGGCGACCGGGTCGAGCTGGGGCACCTCCGGCACCCTGGGGGTGGCGCTGATGGGGATCGGCGGCTCGCTGGGGATTCCGCTGCCGCTGGTGGCCGGGGCGGTGCTGTCCGGGGCCTACTTCGGCGACAAGATGTCGCCTCTGTCGGATACCACCAACCTGGCACCGGCCATGGCCGGTACCGACCTGTTCACCCATATCAAGCACATGTCCTACACCACCGGGGTCAGCATTGGCCTGACCCTGGTGATCGAGATGGCGCTGAGTCTTTACTACTCGGGCACGTCCGGCGGGCTCGAGCGGGTCGAGGTGATGCAGCAGACCCTGGCGGCGCACTACGTCATCAACCCGGTGCTGCTGCTGCCGCCCTTGCTGGTGCTATTCGTGTCCTACAAGCGTCTGCCGGCGATACCCGGCATCACCCTGGGAGTCATCGCCGGTGGTCTCTGTGCACTGGGCATGCAGGGGGCCGACTACGCGGAACTGATGCAGGTGGCCTTTGGTGGCGTGACCTCCGATACCGGCGTCGAGGCGGTGGACAGCCTGCTTAGCCGCGGCGGCCTGAATTCGATGTTCTACACCATCAGTCTGGTCATTGTGGCGATGATGTTCGGCGGGGTCATGGAGCGCACCCAGCAGCTCAGGACCATCGCCGAGACCATTCTGAAGGCGGCAAGGACCCGGGGCTCGCTGATCCTGTCCACGGTGCTGACGTCGATCGGCGCCAATGTGGTGCTGTGCGATCAGTACATGGCCATCGTCATGGGCGCACGCACCTACGCCGAGGCCTACCGAGAGCGGGGACTGGCGCCGGAGAACCTGTCCCGGGCGGTGGAGGATTCGGCCACCGTCACCGCCAATCTGGTGCCCTGGAACTCCGGCGGCGCCTACCAGGCGGCGACGCTGGGGGTCGCGACGATTGCCTATCTGCCGTTCAACTTCTTCTGCTGGCTGTCGCCGCTGGTCACCGTGCTCTACGGCTACACCGGCTGGACGATCAAGCCGCTGGCACCACCCGAGCATGACGCTACACCAGAGGTACCAGGCGCCAAGGAGTGAAGATAGCGCCAAGGGGGCGGTAGCGCGGCCGCCCGGCGTCGAGGGAAGGCGGCTCCGGTATACCCGGTGACCGCCTCCATTGCTGCCAGCACATCCAGGGTCAGTGGCTGATCATCCAGGGGCGCGCAGACGGAAAGGTCTTGTGACCGTCGGCGGTGTAGAGCAGCCAGGTGGGTTTGGTTTTATAGACTTTAAAGGTGATGGTGATATTTTATTGGATATCATGGGGTAATAGTATGATAAATGCAGGAAGTATCACAGGTTCGAAATCTTCAGGTGTACCGTGGAAGCCCTGCTATGCTGAGCGCATGCGTGGGGTGCAGGCATCTGAAATACGAGAACTTCTTAAGATTGTTGAACAGCCTGGCATGATCTCCTTTGCGGGCGGCATCCCCGATCCAACGTTTTTTCCAACAGAACAAATCAAGGCCGCCTATAATGCTATCTTGAGTGATAGTACAGAGGCCAGCAAAGCCCTGCAGTATTCGGTTAGCGAAGGCGACGCCGAGCTTAGGTCATGGATCGCCGGTCATATGCGAAGCAAGGGTATACTTTGTGATGTAGAGCACATATTGATTACCAACGGATCGCAACAGGCGCTGGAGTTTTTAGGTAAACTGTTCATTTCGCCAGGAGATCGAGTGGCTGTCACTGCGCCTACTTATCTTGGCGCGCTACAGGCTTTTTCACCGAGCCAGCCCGAGTATGCGACATTGCATATTTCCGAAGACGGTAGCGTTGCCCTCGAGGGAGGAGACACGGATTCAGAAGACATACATGATGCCCTCGTCTATGTTGTCCCTGATTTTGCGAACCCTACTGGCGAGACCCTTAGCGAGGTAGAGCGTCGAGGAATCCTTGAGTTGGCAGCCGAGCGTGGCATGCTTGTGATCGAAGATAGCCCATACGAGATGCTTCGCTTTGACGGAATCCCTGAATTGCCGTTACAAGCACTGGACATCGATGGCTCCGGAGGTATCGACGCATCTCGCGTCGTCTACTGCGGTTCATTCTCCAAGGTGTTTGTACCAGGCCTTCGGGTCGGCTGGGTCTGCGCCTCGCGCGAAATAATTAGCCGTCTGACGCTGATCAAACAGAGCAGTGACCTGAGTTCGCCTGCCATAAACCAGCGTGTCATGCTACATTTGGCTCGCACGATCTATGACGAACAAGTAGTGCGAGCTTGCAGTACCTACCGAAAGAAACGTGATGTAATGCTGTCGCTGATTGGCGAGGTAATGCCTGCAGATAGTCGATGGACACATCCAGACGGTGGTATGTTCATATGGGTGAAATTAGCCAGCGAAATCGACACTAGAGAACTGCTGGAGGTGGCCGCAAGAGATTTTGGAGTGGCGTTCGTACCTGGACAGGCTTTTTATGTTAATAATAAGGGGCGGGATATGCTGAGACTAAGCTATACACTTCCGTCAACTGATGAAATTGAAATTGGCTTGCAACGCCTTGGTAAGGCTATCCTTGCAATGTCATAGTTCGGATGTTGTGCAATATTCGAAAAAGTTAAGTGATGATTGGTCAAGCTGTGTTTTCGTGTTGGACTTGGCAAGTCTCGGTCGTTCTTGATCAGTTTGGCAGCGTCTCTGAAATCTGGTTTTCTATCGAAGCCGTTGAAGCCCCACTGGCTGTCGCCAAAGGCACCGATGTCGAGGATGTCGACCACCAGCAGGTCGCCGGGCTCGGCCCCTTCGACGCCCACCGGACCCGACAGAAAGTGCACCTGGGAAAGGTCCACATCGCGCACGTCCTCGGCGCTGTCGTCGTTGTGGATCTGGCCTCCGGTCCAGTCGTGACACTCGATGATGAAGTCGTCGCCAGGCTTGACCATGGCGGCCATGGGGATGTCCGGATGCCAGTGGTTGTGTACCTGGGCGTTGTCGTAGGGGGATTGGTGCAGATCGATCTTGATAAGAGTATCGGCCATAAGGCGGCAAGGACCCGGGGCTCGCTGATCCTGTCCACGGTGCTGACGTCGATCGGCGCCAATGTGGTGCTGTGCGATCAGTACATGGCCATCGTCATGGGCGCACGCACTTACGCCGAGGCCTACCGAGAGCGGGGACTGGCGCCGGAGAACCTGTCCCGGGCGGTGGAGGATTCGGCCACCGTCACCGCCAATCTGGTGCCCTGGAACTCCGGCGGCGCCTACCAGGCGGCGACGCTGGGGGTCGCGACGATTGCCTATCTGCCGTTCAACTTCTTCTGCTGGTTGTCGCCGCTGGTCACCGTGCTCTACGGCTACACCGGCTGGACGATCAAGCCGTTGGCAGCACCCGAGGACGACGCCACGCCAGCGGCACCTGACGCCAAGGAGTGAAGACGGCGCCAAGGGGGCGGTAGCGCGGCCGCCCGGCGTCAAGGGAAGGCGGCTCCGGTTTACCCGGTGACCGCCTCCATTGCCGCCGGTAGGTCAAGGGTCAGTGGCTGATCATCCAGGGGCGCGCAGACGGAAAGGTCTTGTGACCGTCGGCGGTGTAGAACAGCCTGGGCTTGTCGCGCGGTCGATGCCGGCAGCCGCCGTCCTGCTCGCTTGCGTGGTTGCCGTGGCGGGGCTCATGGGCCGCGCGTTCATTTCTGTCCATGGCCTGGCGACGCTCCGGCGCCATGTCGAGCAGCCCCGGTGACACCAGCAACACCCTTGGTGCCAGGTCGCCGCACTCTGGGCAGGGCCGGGTATTGCCGCTGGCATCCATCGCGACCAGTTCATGAAACAGACCGTGCTCAGGGCACTTGTAGTCGTAGACGGGCATCTGTCAGCTCCTCCTCAATGGTCCTTGTCCGATGTCTGGTCCGAGGCCTTGTCGGGCGCCAGCGGCAGGTCCTTGCCGTCGACCTGCTTGGTCGGGCCATCGGCACCGGGCTTGATGTCGAAGTCGAAGATATCGGTAGGTAGCCAGAGCGTGGCGCAGGCGTTGGGCACGTCCACCACGCCGCTGATGTGACCCTGGGCCGGTGCGCAGCCGAGCAGCGAATAGGCCTGGGAGCGGCTGTAGCCGAACTTGGTCAGGTATTCGATTGCGTTGAGGCAGGCCTGACGGTAGGCGATGTGAACGTCGAAGTAGTGCTGCTTGCCCTGCTCGTCGACGGAGATTCCCTCGAAGATCAGGTAGTCGTCGTAGCGCGGAGCGATCTTCGACGGCTTGAAGATGGGGTTCTTGATACCGTACTTGGCCATGCCGTCCTTGATCAGCTTGACCCTCAGGTGGATCCAGCCGGCCATCTCGATGGCGCCGCAGAAGGTGATTTCTCCATCACCCTGGCTGAAGTGCAAATCGCCCACCGACAGACCCGCATCCTTGACGTAGACCGGGAAGTACACCGTCGAGCCGCGAGACAGGTCCTTGATATCGCAGTTGCCGCCGTGCTCGCGTGGCGGCACCGTGCGGGCACCCTCGGCGGCGGCGCGGTCGCGGGCATCACCGTTTAGCTTTCCCATATGGGCGGTGTCGGCGTAGGGCAGGTTGACCAGGCCCGGCACACGGTCAGGGTCGCTGTCGTAGAGCGTCTTTTCGCGTCGGTTCCACTCCTCGAGCAGGGGCCGGGACGGCAGGGTGCCGATCAGGCCGGGATGGATGAGTCCGGCGAACTCGACGCCAGGAATGTGGCGAGAAGAGGTCATCATGCCGTTGAAGTCCCAGATCGACTTCTGGGCCTGGGGGAAGTGCTCGGTCAGGAAACCGCCGCCGTTCTGCTTGGAGAAGAAGCCGTTGAAGCCCCACTGGCTGTCGCCAAAGGCACCGATGTCGAGGATGTCGACCACCAGCAGGTCGCCCGGCTCGGCCCCTTCGACGCCCACCGGACCCGACAGAAAGTGCACCTGGGAAAGGTCCACATCGCGCACGTCCTCGGCGCTGTCGTCGTTGTGGATCTGCCCTCCGGTCCAGTCGTGACACTCGATGATGAAGTCGTCGCCAGGCTTGACCATGGTGGCCATGGGGATGTCCGGATGCCAGCGGTTGTGCACCTGGGCGTTGTCGTAGGGGGATTGGTGCAGATCGATCTTGATAAGAGTATCGGCCATGATGCGCGTGCTCCCGTGAAGACGATAAACGAGTGACCCCGTGGTCGACCCGTGACTTCACTATCGGAAACATTTGCTCGACTCACCATGAGGTGGGCCAGGTGATGCCTGGATTGTCACGTCTGTGGCTTCGGGAGGTATGCCGGAAAGCGATCCCACAGCTCGATCTGCGCCTTGGGCATGGCAGGCTGGAGACGAATGGCACCGAACTGGCAGGGCAGGTCGCGTCAAGGCGACACAGGTCAGGAGCTAGACAGGAGCTACACCGGAAAGTCGTGCTGGCTGCCATCCGCCAGCTCGATGGTCAGGCTGACCTTTCCACCGATGGCTTCGACATAGCGCTTGATGGAGCTCAAACGCACGTCCTGGCCGCCTTTTTCCAGTCCTGCGATGGTGGGTTGCTTGACGCCCAGCGCGTCCGCCATCTCACGCTGGGTCATCTCCGCCAGTTTGCGAATGTCAGCGATTCTGAGCTCGAGCAGCATGGCGTCGGCTTTCTTCCTGGCTCTTTCGACGAGCGCTGGATCTTCGCGGGAGATCAGCGTCTCCAACTCTGTGGCCATGGGGTTGCCTCTCTGAGGACTGACCAGATGGTCATGGTGCGCGTGCGACTTTGTGGTCGCCCCGAAGCTTTACTATCGGAAACGTTTGCCCCGTGGGCCATAACACAGGCCATTTGCGCCTAGATTGTCAGACCCTGTGCCAAGACACCTGACGCAAGAAGCGAAAAAAAGCGCCACCGGCGGTGAACCGCAGGTGGCGCCTTTGGTCAGGTCTGATCGACGATCAGCCCGTCAAGAGATCAGCGATGGCAGCGTCGGTCTGCCGGTCTACTGATCCCACTTCGGTGCGAAATCGGGGCTGGCGACACGCTCGCCCCGATCCAGCTTGGCGATGGCGTCCATGTCCTCCTGGGACAGCTCGAGCTTCAGCGCCTCGAGATTGCTCTTGAGGTTCTGCTCCTTGGTCGAGGAGGGGAAGGTCGGGATACCGAGCTGGTTGAGCCAGGCGATGGCGACCTGGGCCGGATTGGCGCCATGCTTCTCGGCGATGGTCTTCAGCGTCTCGTCCTCGAGCACCTTGCCCACGGCCAGCGGCATGAAGGCGGTGGGGATGATGCCGTGGCGTTCGCAGTGGGCGATCAGTTCGCGGTTCTGCAGGAAGGGGTGGACCTCGATCTGGTTGGTCAGGATCTCGCCCTTGCCGAGGATATCCACCGCCTGATCGATGTGCGCCTTGGTGAAGTTGGACACCCCAATGTGGCGCGCCTTGCCGGCGTCCTTCACTTCCTTGAGGGCGGTCAGGTAGTCGCGCATGGGGACTTCATCGTCCGGCGACGGCCAGTGAATCAGCAGCAGGTCGACGTAGCCGGTGCCCAGCTTGGACAGGCTCTCCTCGACGCTTGCCTTGAGTGATACCGGATCCAGACGATCCCACCACACCTTGGTGGTCAGGAAGATCTCGTCGCGGGGGACCGAACTCGCTTCGATGGCGGAGCCGACCTCGGCTTCGTTGCCGTAGAACTGGGCGGTATCGATATGCCGATAGCCAAGCTTCAGCGCGGTGGTGACCGCGTGACGCAGGGTGTCGCCCGTCAGGCGAAAGGTACCGAGACCGGGGTTGGGGATAGGCTGAGACATCTTGGCTCCATTGTCGTGGCGAGGCCCGCACAGCGGGACCCTGGATTCCTTTGTCACCGGCAGGCCGGTGCTTTGCCGATACGTGCTTCGATGTGTCGTTAATGACATGCGGGGAGACCCTTGCGACTTCAAGGGGGCGTCAAAAAGATTTAGCAGGCGAAACAATGATGCGACAGCCACGAGGCTTTCTCGTTCGCTCGGTGGCTGTCGCGGGACGCGGGTCGTGGGTCGCGGGCTTCAGACGCTGGCCAGGCGAGCGGCGCGACGCTGATCGAGCTTGCCGGACAGCCGGGTCAGCACCAGCGCCACCAGCACGATGATGGCGCCGATCCAGGCGGTGTCGGTCAGTGCGAGGTGCGTGACCACCTGGCCTCCGACCACCGAGCCCAGCGCGATGCCGATATTGAAGGCAGCGATATTGAGCCCCGAGGCCACGTCCACCGCTTCGGGCACATAGCGCTCGGCCAGCTTGACCACGTAGACCTGCAGCCCCGGCACGTTACCGAAGGCGAAGGCGCCCCACACCAGAATCGTCAGCACCGCGGCGACCGGGTGGACGGCGCTGACGCTGAGCACCAGCAGGATGGCGACGAGGCCGGCAAAGATCAGTGTCAGGGCGGGGATGGGGCCGAGACGGTCGGCCAGCCTGCCGCCATAAAGGTTTCCGATGGCCACCGAGGCGCCGTAGACCAGCATGATCAGGCTGACCATGGACGGCGCGAAGCCGGTGGTCTGCTCGAGGATCGGGGCGAGGAAGGTGAAGGCGGTGAAGGTGCCGCCGTAGCCCAGGATGGTGATGGCGTAGACCAGCAGCAGTCGCGGATGGGTCAGTACCTTGAGTTGCTGGCCCAGGGGCGCGGGAGCCGAGCGCTTGAGGTTGGCAGGAATCAGGAGGGCGCTTCCGATCAGGGCGAGCAGGCCGAGCGCCGAGACCACCAGGAAGGTCGCGCGCCAGCCGAAGGTCTGGCCGATCCAGGTGCCCAGCGGCACGCCGGTGACCAGTGCCACGGTCAGGCCGGTGAACATGATGGCGATGGCACTGGCTTCCTTGTCCTTGGCGACCAGGCTGGTGGCAATGGTGGAGCCGATCGAGAAGAACACGCCGTGGGCGAGGCCGGTCAGTATGCGGGCGGTGATCAGCGAACCATACCCGGGGGCCTGCCAGGCCAGTAGATTGCCGGCGATGAACAGCGTCATCAGACCGAGCAGGACCCACTTGCGATTGAAGTGGCCGGTCAAGGCGGTCAGTACCGGTGCCCCTACCGCGACACCGGCGGCGTAGAGGCTGACCAGCAGTCCCGCAGAGGGCAGGCTGACGCCCAGGTCCTGGGCGATGGTGGGCACCAGACCGACGATGACGAACTCGGTGGTACCGATGGCGAAGGCGCTGAGGGTCAGCGCAAATAACGCGATGGGCATCTGTTTCTCCTTTCGAGATGGCGTCGTCTCGGAGACGACTTGACGACGCGGAGTCTGGCGGAGGAGACTTTTGCGATAAACGCGCCCAATCGAGAAACACCTTTGTCGCTATCGAGACAATTGCGCGCTAAACAGAAACGAGATACACAGAGACGCACCGAATAGCGCCGAACTTTCCAGCGCCAAAAAAAGCAGCGCCGAACCGAACAGGAACCGCAACGATGAAGACCCGCTCAGAAGATCTGGAACTGCTGCTGGCGGTGGTCGATAGCGGCGGCTTCAGCGCCGCGGCGTCGCGCCTGGACGTCCCGGTGGCGCGGGTCTCCCGGGCGGTGCAGCGTCTGGAGCAACGCCTCGAGGTGCCGCTGTTAAACCGCACCACGCGAAGCGTCGCCCTGACCGATGAAGGCTGTCGCTTTATCGAGCAGGTGCGCGTCGGGCTCGAGCGCTTGATCGCCGCCGAAGAGTCGCTGGCACTGGGGCGCGGCGAGCCCCGCGGGCGGCTGCGAGTGGACGCTGCCAGCCCCTTCGTGCTGCATCAGCTGGTGCCTCTGGTGGGAGAATTCCGTCGTCGCTATCCCGGTATCGAGCTGGAGCTCTCCGCCAGCGACGGCATCATCAACCTGCTTGAGCAACGTGCCGACGTGGCCATTCGCATCGGTGCCCTGGCGGACTCCACCCTGCATGCCCGGTTGCTGGGGCGCTCGCGACTGTATCTGGTGGCGAGCCCCGCCTATCTCGAGCGGGCCGGACGGCCAGCCTCGGTGGCGGAGCTGGCCGATCATCAGCTGATTGGCTTTCTCGCCCCGACGGCGCTTAATCGCTGGCCGGTGGAGGGCCTGGACGAGGAGATCACGCCCACGCTTGCGACCTCCAGCGGCGAGGTAATGCGAAACCTGTGCCTGGCCGGGGAGGGCATCGCCTGCCATTCGAACTTCATGGTGGGCGATGATATCGCCAGCGGACGCCTCGAGGTCATCTTGCCTGACGCCATGCGCCACGGCGGTCCCCGGGAACTGGTGCAGGCGGTGTACTACCGCAACACCGCCCTGTCTGCCCGTATTCAGGCGTTTCTCGATGTCATCCAGCCCAGACTGCGGCTGTAACGGGCGGTCCTTGCCACCGGGTTAGCCCAGCGGGTTCTTGCGCCGGGCCGTTTCCCGGCGCTATTGCGAAGAGCTATTTCCCACCGCTATTGCCAAGGGCTATTGCGAAGGGCTATTGCTTCGCTTCTGCCTGCACCTCGGCAAACCGATGACGAAAGCGCTGAACAAACTCCTCGGCCAGCCGCGACAGCGGCTGGTCCCGGGGTGTCAGCAGGTAGAAGGTCTCGGTCAGGGGCTCTTGCAGCGGTAGCGCAATGCTGTCGCTGCCGCCCATGGCGCGGGCGTTGAGGGCGTCGACGATGGCGATGCCGGCGCCCTGGCCAACCAGCCGGGTTGCCTGCAGCGCCAGCGACACCTCCAGCCGCGAGCGCGGCGCGACGCCTCGCTCGGCCAGGGCACGCTCCAGCGTCTGGCGGCTGGGGTCTCCCGGTTCATAGTGGATCAGCGTCTGGCCGTCGAGGTCCTCAAGGGCGGTGCTCTCGCGCCTTGCCAGTGGATGATCCCGGGGCAGCAGGCAGACGCTATCGAGGGTGAAGGCTGACGCACCGAGGCGTTCGTCCTGGCCTCCCAGCAGGGAAAAACCGATCTCCGAGCGCTGGGTGACCACGTCTTCCACCACCTGCTCGGAGCGGTAGGTGGACAACCGCAGGTGCTGGTCCGGGTGATCCTTGGCCATCCCGGCGATGACGTCCGGGACAAAGGTCAGGCCGAGCAGCGGCATGGCGCTGATGCCGAGCCCGCCAAGCTCGCGCTGGCGAATCCGCCGGGCGCTGTCTCTGAGGTGTTCCAGTCCCTGCCACAGGCGCTGCTGTTCGCGATAGAACAGGCGCGCCTCCGGCGTCGGTACCAGACGTCCCTTGATCCGCGAGAACAGCGCAAAGCCGAGGTCGTGTTCGAGCTGCTTCAACAGCCGAGTGACGCCTGGCTGGGCGATGCGCATGCGGCTGGCGGCGGCGGTGACGCTGCCGCTGTCCATGGTGTGCTGAAAGGCCTGCAACTGGCGGTCACTGAGCCGGGGGCTGTCCATCGCTGTCCTCCATCGAAACCTCCACTGAACCCACCCATCAGCCCTGCATCGAAAGGCCCATAACATCAGGATATGGGTTTGCCATTGATTGGTATTGGATCGTATGGGATGTGACTTCTATCGTCGAGTCATCGGCAATCGACGGCTAGGGTTTCGAGGCTTCCATGGCACACGAGGTGATGATCGTTGGCGGGGGTGTGGTTGGCATGGCGGTGGCCTACGGGCTTGCGCGCCGTGGCCGTCGCGTCTGCGTTCTCGATGAACACGATACCGCGCTCAAGGCCTCCCGGGGCAACGCGGGCCTGGTCTGGGTCCAGGGCAAGGGTACCGGTATGCCCGCCTACGCGGCGATGTCGCTGGCCTCGAGTCGAGCCTGGCCGAGATTCGCCGGCGAGCTTGGCAAGCGCACCGGGGTGGATCTGGAGTTCGAGCAGCCCGGAGGCGTCGATCTGTGTCTCGACGACGACGAGGTGCGTAAGCGTTGCGCCGAGTACCAGGCACTGTACGACGCGCCCTGGGCCCGTGAGGCCGGCGTGCGCTGGGAGTACCTGGAGGGCACGCGGCTTGAGCGACTGCTGCCGGGCCTTGGCGGCGACGTCCCGGGGGGCATCTGGACACCCCACGACGGCCACTGCAATCCGCTGTTTCTGCTGCGCGCACTCTACAGCGCCTGCCAGGCGCTTGGCGTGGACGTACGGCCTCATCATCCGGTCGCCTCGATCGACCCCGGCGAGGCGGGCTTTGTTGCCCACACCGCCCGTGGCGTCGTGCGTGCCGAACGGCTGGTACTGGCCTGCGGACTGGGGGCGGCGCGGTTGGCACCGCCGCTGGGTCTCTGCGGTCGGGTCACGCCGGTGCGCGGCCAGGTGCTGGTCAGCGAGCGCCTGCCCGCCGCCGGCCGCCTGCCGACACCGCAGATCCGCCAGACGGCGAGCGGCGGCTACCTGATCGGCGACGTGCTCGAGCACGTTGGCCACGACACCCGGGTCACCCTCGATACCCTGCACGCCCTGGCGCGGCGGGCGGTGACCATCTATCCCGATCTGGCGTCGGCGCGCCTGGTGCGCAGCTGGGCGGCGCTGAGGATCATGACGCCGGACGGCTGCCCCGTCTACGAGGCCTCGCAGCGCTATCCCGGGGCCTACAACCTGAGCTGCCACAGCGGCATCACCCTGGCCGCCTTTCACGCCGATGAGCTGGCCGCAGCGCTGGACGATGATCGGCTCACCGAGCGCTATCCGCTCTTCTCGGGAGGACGCTTCGATGTTCAAGCGGCATGAAAGGGCCACGGCCACACCCGAGGTCACCATCACCATCGACGGCGCACCATACCAGGTGCCCTCGACGCTTAGCGTGGCGGCCGCGGTGCTGATGCACCAGGGCGCTGCTGGCTACCGCCGCCACGCCGCCGGTGGCCATCGCGCGCCGCTGTGCATGATGGGGGTGTGCCACGACTGCCTGATTACCATCGACGATGCCCCCAATCGGCAGGGCTGTCTGGTCACGGTGGAGCAGGGCATGCGGGTACGCCGTCAGCTCGACGAAGAGACAGCGACGGCTTCCCGGTTGGACACCACCAACCATGCCAGTGGTGACGACCTAAGGGGGCGCGACGATGCAGACCTGTGAGCCGAAGGAAACCGACGTCACCGACGCCACCGACGGCAGCAAGGACCGCGCCCGAGTGGTGGTGCTCGGCGCCGGCCCTGCCGGCATGGCGGCGGCCCTGAGACTGGCCGAGGCCGGCCTGCGCGCGCTGGTACTGGATCAGGCCAGGGCGCCGGGCGGGCAGATCTATCGCGATCTCGACCAGCCCCAGCTCGACGCCGCCGTCATGGGCAAGGACTACCATCGCGGTCGGGCCCTGGTCGGCGCCTTCCTGGATGCCGCCAGGCGGGGCGAGATCGACTATCGCCCGGGCACGCGGGTGTGGTGGATCGAGGCGCTGGACGATGCCCTGAACGACGCCCATCGGCTGGGCGTGCGGGGGCACGATGGCATCAGCCGGGAACTCTACGCTGAGCGTCTGATCATCGCCACCGGTGCCATGGAGCGGGGCTGGCCCTTCCCCGGCTGGCAGCTACCTGGGGTGATGCAGGCCGGCGCCGCCCAGATCCTGATGAAGCAGGGCGCGCTGCTGACCGAGGAGCCGCCGGTGCTGGCGGGCAACGGGCCACTGCTGTACCTGCTGGCCTGGCAGTACCTCAACGCCGGCTGCCCGCCCCGGATGATCCTCGATACGGCGCCGAACCTGGGACTGGCGCGGACCCTGCGCCATCCGCTCAGGGCCTGGCGGGCGCGCGGCTACCTCGCCAAGGGCACTCGCATGCTGGCGACGTTGAGGCGCGCTGGGGTGCCGGTCGTACGTGGCGTCCAGTCGCTGGCTGCCGAGGGTGACCAGCGCTTGACCGGGGTGCGCTATCGCCGGCGTGGAGATGACCAAGAGCACAAGCTCAAGACCGATTGGCTGTTGACCCATATGGGGGTGGTGCCCGAGCCGCAGCTCCCCCGAGGGCTGGGCATCGAGCACCGCTGGCAGGAGGCGCAGCAGGCGTTCGTGCCCGATCGTCGCGACGACCTGTCGGTGCGCCCGGGCGTGTGGCTGGCCGGTGACGGCGGTGGCATCGGCGGCGCCGCGAATGCCGAGCGCGAAGGGCGACTGGCGGCGCTGTCCGTGCTGGATGAGCTGATGGCTGACCTGATGGATAAGCCGCAGGACACGACAGCCAACGCGAAAGGCGCCGCGGCGCCGATACCAGACGCCGATAATCGCCGGGCGATCGCCAGGGAGAGCGCCAGGGAAAGCGCCAGGGAAAGCGCCGCGCTGAGGCGTCGACGCCGCCAGGATCTGTCCGGTCGACGTCTGCTGGATGCGCTGTTCACCCCACCGGCTGACTGGGTCGAGCGACAACCCGACGAGACCCTGATCTGTCGCTGCGAAGGGGTGAGCCGGGCCCAGCTCAAGGCGGCGCTGGGAGCGGGGCCCGCCGGGCCCAACCAGCTCAAGGCCTTCACCCGCTGTGGCATGGGCCCCTGCCAGGGACGGCTATGCGGCACCAATGTGTCGCGGTTGATGGCCCGCGAGCAGGGCCGCGACATGGACGAGGTCGGCTACTACCGCATTCGCCCACCGTTGACCTCCATCACTTTGGGCGAGCTGGCACTGGCGCCCTCCGATCACCTGACCACACAATCACAATAGAGCGAGAAACGACCATGAAAATTAACGCTTTGCTGTCTGCCTCCCTTGGCCTGGCGATGGCCCTTGCTGGCGCCGGCGCCGCTGTTGCCACCACCGCCCAGGCCGACGATCGTCCGCTGCGCATCGGTGTCGACGTGCCCTATCCGCCGTACCAGGAAAAGCTGCCCGACGGCAGCCTGACCGGCTTCGAGGTCGAGCTGGTCGAGGCCGCCTGCGAGCGCATGCAGCGCCAGTGCGAGTGGGTCGAGCAGGGCTGGGACGGCATCATCCCGGGGCTGCTGGCGCGCAAGTATGATCTGATCGCCTCGGCCATGAACATCACCGACGAACGCGCGAAACAGGTGCTGTTCTCCGATCCCTACTATCAGGTGCCCTCGGTGTGGGTCGGTCAGGCCGACGCGGAGATCGATCCCAAAGGCGACCTGTCTGAGATGACCATCGGTGTGCAGCAGGGCACCATCCAGGACGAGTACGTGACCACCTACCACGGCGAGGCGGACATTCGTCGCTATTCGGACTCCGGCGGCGTGGTCAACGACATGTTCACCGGTCGGCTGGACCTGGTCTTTACCGCCTTCCCGTTGGCCCAGGAGCGACTGATCAGCGATGAGCGCTTTGCGCGCAAGGGCGAGCTGGTGACCGGCCCCGAATCGATCTACGGGCCCGGCGTCGGCGCCGCCTTCCGCCAGCGCGATCGGGAACTGGCCATCGCGTTCAGCGAGGCCATCCAGGGGCTCAAGGA
Organism: Halomonas sp. BN3-1; assembly: GCF_003056325.1. Taxonomy (NCBI): domain Bacteria; kingdom Pseudomonadati; phylum Pseudomonadota; class Gammaproteobacteria; order Oceanospirillales; family Halomonadaceae; genus Halomonas; species Halomonas sp. BN3-1. Next base: position 109,938 of record NZ_PYVV01000009.1, read on the forward strand.
CGACGGCGACTACCAGGCGCTGTGGGCCCGCTACTTCGAGAAATAGCACCGGCGGAGCCGACCTCCCGCGGGGGGAAGACGAGAGGCGTGACAGCCCGCTATGCGACGAGCCCATCATGCGACGAGCCCACCATGCAACGAGCCCTCCATCGGAGGGCTCGTTGGTGTCGGGGGTTCGGCCATTTACGCCGTCGGCGGCACGGTGCAATAGGCGGCTAGGCGCTGTCCGAAAAGTCGACGAGCGAAGGTTAGACAAGGCAAAAATCGGTGAGAAAGCGCAGTTTACGTGGTGTAAATGAGCATTTTGATCCGATTTTTAACGCCGTATTACCGAGCGCAGGCACTTTTCAGACAAGCCCTAGGGCGTCACCGGTAGCGCCGCGTAGGCCACCATCTCGACCAGCATCTCTTCCCGGGCGAAGCCGGAGACGATCACCGCCGCGCGGTTGGGATAGGGCTCGCTGACGTACTCGGCGTAGACCCGGTTGACCGTAGCCAGGTCCTCGCGCCGGGTCACGTAGATCAATACCTGGGTCAGCGATTCAACGCCGCCACCGGCGCAGGCGAGGGTGTGCACCAGATTGTCCAGCGTCTGGCGGGTCTGGGCCTCGATGCCGCCGTCGACCACCTCGCCGCTTTTGTCGATGGGGATCTGGGCGGTGAACAGGATGCCGTTGCCGACGCTGGCCCAGGACAGTGGGGCGCGGGAGGCGAACAGCTCGGTCTTGACCGGGTGAACCATGGGGTATCCTCGAACGTTGGAAGTCGGGGGTAGTAGGGCAAAGAGAGTGCCAAGGGGTGAGGGTTGTGTGTCAGTCGTTGTCGTGGGTGCCGGCGCCGGCGCCGCTGCGTGAGGCCTCGGTAGATTCCACCAGCAGCCGGGTGGCCAGCGCCTTGAGCTGCGCCCACAGGCCGTCGTCGACCTCGATGCCTTGCTGCATGGCACGCTCGCGGCAAGCCAGCAGGTCGGACTCCTGGTGACGGGCCAGCAGGTCGAGCTGATACTCGGAGCGCAGCGACGGCAGCAGGTCCACGTGGTTGGCCATGATCAGCGTCACCCCGTCGTTGGGTTCGTTTTCCTCGGGCACCTCGTGCACCGCGTAGACGCGGATCTCCGGCACCGAACTTCCCGCACGAAAGCCCACCACCTGCTCGATCAGCGGGGTGGCTGCCGCCTGCTCTGCGCCAGCGGTCCGGGCCTCACCGTCAGGCGCCTGGGCATTGCGCCAGAAGGCGGTGACGTTCATCCCGCGCCCGGCCAGCCGCGCCAGGTAGCCCATGATCAACTGGCGGTTGTGGCAGTGGCGGATCTTGATCACCGCAAGGCCTCGCGCCCGGGCCTTGGCAAAGCCCAGCTCCAGTGCCAGGGTCGAGCTCTTGAGCACGCTGGCGCCGTGGCTGTCGAGCACCGCCAGGTCGCCGTCCGAGTAGACGAGTTCCGGGGGGCGCTCGCCCTGATCCGCGAGCAGAAAGTCGAGGCCTCGTCCCAGCGCCGCCAGTCCACCGAGCTCGTAGAGCTGCATCCAGGCCACCATGTCGGCGGCGTCGCTGGCGTCTCCGTCCTCGAAGCCCATGGCCTGGAAGGCTTTGCGGCAGAGTCCTTGGAGTTCGTTGTAAGACACCTTCATGAGTTGGCTCCGGCGTGCTGGCGGGGTTGGGCATCGGCTTCCTTGAGCGTGCCGGCGGCGTCCTGGTCGGGCTCCAGCGGGAAGCTCCAGTCGTCGAAGTCGATCAGGTCGCTGGGCTCGGCGTTGAGCTCTTCGACCAATGGCGCGCCCTGGAACAGGGTGATGCGCACCCAGCGATCGGACTTGGGATCGAAGCGACTGGCGCCGAAGAACGACAGCTTGGTGCGAAGCAGGTGCATCGGCTTCATCTCGCGGGCCCACAGATTGGCGCGGATCTCGCCGAAGGGCGTCTCGGCCATGCTCTGGATGCGCCGGATGATGTCCTTGTGACGCGGGTGGTGAATCAGGAACTCCACCACCAGGGCGCGTGGATGGGCGCTGAGGAAGTCGTCGATGACCCCATGGGTATCGGCCACCCGTGGCGCGATGGCGAGCTTCAGTTCACGGTCGGCACCGGGCTCGACGTCGCGCACGCCCAGGCGCGGTTCTTCCTTCTCGACCGAGCGATACCAGAACCAGTAGCGCTCCACGGGGTCGCCGAAGTCATGACGCAGGGCCCAGTCGTAGTGGGTCTCGATCAACTGCTTGAGTCTGACCAGCGGCATGTCCGGGGTCAGCTCCAGGCCCTCTTCGACCCCCATCTGGTCCTCGAAGGGATCGACGATCTCCGGGTAGAGCTCAAGCAGCAGGGTATGGATCAGCTCCTGGGCTTCCAGGCTCAGGGTCTGGCGGCTCCAGTCGATCAGCTCCTGCCACAGCTCCTCGGCCAGTGGTACCTGCTCGAGCCAGGCGCGCACCGCCGGCAGGGCGCTGGCGGTCTTGTGGTTGCGCGCGCTCTGCTCGCTATCCTCGGTCACGGTCTGGGCCAGGTGGCGCTCGGCCCGGGCGACAAGCGCCACCAGGCGCTGTCGCTCCGGTTCACCGGGGACCTGACCACTGACCTGGGCCAGCGCCTTTTCGCGGCTCTCGACCCAGCGCTGGATCAGCTGCGGGTGGTTGATCAGAAAGGGCGCCATGCCCAGTCCGGTGGAATTGCCGATGCCCAGATAGCGGCGCAGCGGCGCTGCCATGGCGACGGCGCTGCCCGGCGCCCGGGCACGGGCCATATGCTCGATCTGCTCGATGGAGAAGTGGCGCAGCAGGTAGACCGCCAGCATCTGGGCCGAGAAGGGACGCTGGAAGTCCGGGTTGTGCTTCAGCCGATCGAAGTCGGCGATGCCGAACTTGCCGTTTCCGTAGACCGCGGTGGTGCGATACAGATAGCCGACCCGGGTCAGCCAGGCCGGGTCCGGCTGGCGCCCGGCGCACAGCGCGTCGAGAAAGGCGGCGAAGTTTCTGAGGCTGCGGTTGGCCCGGGACAGCACCAGCAGACGTGGATGCTGGCGCCCGGCCTCCTGCAGCGGCACATTGGCGGCCATCTGTTCGAGCAGGGAGTCGTCCACGTCACCTTCGACCACGCCGAAGGTGACGTCCCAGGCCTCGGCGATGACCCGGTCGGAGCGGGCAGCGTCATCCAATGGCTGGGAAAAGATCACCCCGTGGTAACGGGCCTGGGGCGTCTGCAGACGATAGATGGCGACACCGTGGCCCTCGGCGTCGAGCGCGAAGCGGGTGGTGCTGATCTGCCAGCGCTGGCGCGCCATCTGGCGCACCAGGCTACGCACGAAGCTCAGCCGGCTGGCGTGCAGGCTGCCCAGGCGATCGAGTTGCATCACCTCGTCGGGCGCGCGCAGACGCAGGCGCTGCTCGACGTCGGAAAGGCGGCTGGCGAGGTCTTCGCGTTTCATCTCAGGCCTCCCCTTTAGCGCTGGCTTTGTGGCTAGTGATGCCCTGGGCGCGGGCCATGGCGAGGGCGGCCTGGGGGCCGGTCCACAGCGACGGCAGCAGCACCAGCGACACCGGGATGGCGGTCAGCACGATGAACTGCTGCAGGGCGCTGATCTGCCCCGCGCCCATGTACAGGAGGATAGCCGCCATCAGCGCCATGGCGATGCCCCAGAAGGCGCGAACCAGCGGGCTCGGCTCGTCGTGGCCGGCACCGACCACGGCGATGGCGTAGCTCATGGAGTCACCGGTGGTGGCGACGAAGATGGTGGTCAGTACCAGGATCGCCACCGCCATGACGGTACCGCCGGGCAGCGCCTGGGCCACGGTCAGCGTAGCCACGTCGAACTGGAAGTTGTTGAGCGCCTCGGTCAGGTCGATGGCTCCGGTCATCTGGTAGAAGATGCCGGAACCGCCCAGCAGGGTGAACCAGATGGCCGTGGCCACCGGTGCCAGCACCGCCACGGTAAGTACCATCTGGCGAATGGTGCGGCCACTGGAGATGCGCGCGACGAAGATCGCCATCAGCGGGCCGTAGCCGATGAACCAGGCAAAGAAGAACACCGTCCACCACTGCATCCACCAGTCCGGCGCGCTCTGGGCGGTCATCGTCGACATCGCGAAGAACGACGTCAGGTACTCGCCGAAGCCCTGGGTGAAGGCGTTGACCATGAACAGCGTCGGCCCGAACAGGAAGATCACCGCGGCGATGGCGAGCGCCAGGAAGACGTTGAAGCGCGACAGGATCTGGATGCCCTTGTCGATGCCGGTAACCGCCGAGGTAACGTAGACCGCGCCGAGGCCGATCAGGATGATCAGCTGAGTCATGTAGGTGTTGGCCACGCCGAACAGCTCATGCAGACCGAAGCTGACCTGGGTGGCAAGAAAGCCGATGGGGCCGACGGTGCCGGCCACCACCGCAATCACGCACAGGGCGTCGACCACGCCGCCCAGCGGGCCCTTCATCAGCCGCTCGCCGAGTACCGGATAGAGCAGGGTGCGCGGCTGCAGCGGCTGGCCCTTGTCATAGTGGGCGTGGGACAGCACCACCGCGGTCAGGCTGCCGAGCACCGCCCAGGCCAGAAAGCCCCAGTGCATGAACGACTGGGCCAGGGCCGGGGCGATGGCGGAGTCGCTACCGGCCTCGATGGCCGCGCTGCCGGCAAAGGCCGGCGGCGTGACCACGAAGTGGTAGATCGGCTCGCCGGCGGCGAAGAACACCCCGCCCCCTGCCAGCAGGGTGCACATGATGATCGACACCCACTTGAAGGTGGACAGTTCCGGCGTGCGGGTGTTGCCGATGCGTGCACTCGCCGCCGGGGTGGCGATCAGCCCCATGGCGATAAAGAAGGTCAGCAGCAGCAGGATCTGGAAGTAGCTGCCGAGCGCCTTGGCGGTCCAGGCGAAGCCCGTGCCGATGGCCCCCGCGACGCCGTCGATGTCGTACAGCGACAGGCCAACGAACAGCAGGATGAAACCGATACTGAGACAGAGCACGACGGGGTCGCCCAGGCGATACTGGCCGGCGGGCAAGTCCGTGGTCGCTGGCGCCGAGCGATCGGCGGGTGACGAGGTGCCGGTGGTGGAGGTGGTCATGGCATGAACCTCTGGCGTGCGGCACCGTCGTGGCGGTGCCTGTTATGGTGATTGATGACCGCTGGCATTCGGTTGTTGTTGAAATCTGGAATGCCGGCGGGTCGGTGGCTGACGGGTGGCTGGTCCAGGGTCGGTCGAGGGTTGGTCGGTGGCTGGTCGAGGACTGGTCGGGGGCTGTTCCGAGTGCCGCCTCAGGCGACCTTGGCGATACCCTGAGGCGTGGCGGCGCGCTCCAGCAGCGCCACCCAGTTGCGGCCCATGATGCCGGCCACTTCGTCCTCGTTCATGCCGACGTCGCGCAGGCCCTGTATCAGGTTGGGGAAGTCTCGACTGTCCTTGAGCCAGGCCAGTGGCCGCGGCCAGCCGGCGTTGGTGGCGCTGCCCTCGCCATAGTCCATGTCCTTGGACCAGCGGCCGTTGCGCATCCAGTCGAGTACCGAGGTGGGCTGGTTCTGACACAGGTCGGTGCCGATGCCCAGGTGTTCGATCCCCATCAGGTCGGCGGTGCGGGCGATCATCTCGCAGTACTCGGCAAGGGTGCAGTCCGGGCCGTTGCGCAGGTGAAAGGGGTAGGCCGAGAAGCCCAGCAGGCCGTTGCACTCGGCGATGGCCCTGAGTACCCGATCGGACTTGTTGCGCTTGGCCGGGTGGAAGCTCTCGGGGTTGGCGTGGGAGATGATCACCGGGCGGCTCGACAGCTCGATGGCCTCGAGGGTCGAGCGCTCGGCGCTGTGGGACATGTCGATGACCATGCCGACCCGGTTCATCTCGCGGATCACCTGGCGCCCGAAGCGGGTGATACCGCTGTCTTCTGCCTCGTAGCAGCCACAGGCCAGCAGGCTCTGGTTGTTGTAGGTGAGCTGCATGATCAAGAGGCCGAGATCGCGCATCACCTCGACCATGTCGATATCGTCCTCGATGGGCGAGCAGTTCTGGGCGCCGAGAAAGACCCCGATGCGCCCGCTGGCCTGGGCCTTGGCGATATCGCCGGGTCCGCGCACCGGCATGATCAGGTCCGCATGGGCCTCGAAGCGGCGGTTCCATTCGCCCAGGCGCGACAGCGTCTCGCGGGTGGTCTCGTGGTAGACCAGGGTGGCGTGGACGGCATCCAGGCCGCCCTCGCGCATCTGCTCGAAGATTTCCCGCGACCAGTTGGAGTACTGCAGGCCGTCGATGGTCAGCATTGCTCGGGACATGACGTCTCTCCTCAGGCCTTGACGTAGCAGGTCTTGACCACGGTGTAGAACTCGCGGGCATAGCGGCCCTGCTCGCGGGGGCCGAAGCTCGACGCCTTGCGGCCGCCGAAGGGTACGTGGTAGTCGGTGCCCGCAGTGGGCAGGTTGACCATCACGCAGCCGGTCTCGGCGCGGGCCTTGAACTCGCTGGCAAGCTTCAGCGAGTCGGTGATGATGCCGGCGGTCAGGCCGAAGTGGGTGTCGTTGAGCACCTCGATGGCCTCGTTGGCGTCGGCGACCTTGATCACGCAGGCGATCGGGCCGAACACCTCCTCGCGATTGATGGCCATGTCGTTGGTGGTATCCACCAGAAGCGCCGGTGCCATGAAGTAGCCGTCGCTGGCCGCGCTGACGCGCTCGCCGCCGAACACCAGCCGGGCACCGTCGGCCTGGGCGCGCTCGACCCATGCCAGGTTGGAGGCAAGCTGGCGGGCGTCGGCCGCCGGGCCAATGTGCACGCCGTCTTCCAGGGCGGGGCCGACACGTACCTGCTTCAGGCGCTCGATCAGTCGCTCGACGAAGGCGTCGTGGACCTTCTCGGTGACGATCAAGCGCGACGAGGCGGTGCACTTCTGGCCGGTGCCGGAGTAGGCGCCGTTGAAGGCGGCCTCCACGGCGAGGTCGAGATCGGCGTCGTCGGCTACGATCAGGGCGTTCTTCGAGCCCATCTCGAGCTGGCACTTGACCAGGTTGGCGGCGGTGGCGCCGGCCACCCGGCGACCGACCTCAAGCGACCCGGTAAAGGTCAGGGCGTTGATTTCGGGACTCGAGATCAGGGCGTCGCCGACGCTCGAGCCCGGCCCCATGATCAGGTTGAAGGTGCCGGCGGGCAGCGCCTGGCGGCTGAGGATCTCGGTCAGCGCCCAGGCGCTGGCGGGGACCAGGTTGGCCGGCTTGAACACCACGGCGTTGCCGAAGGCCAGCGCCGGGGCGATCTTCCACACCGCGGTGGCCATGGGGAAGTTCCAGGGGCTGATGACGCCGACCACCCCCACCGGCTCGCGGCGCACCTCCACTTCCACGCCGGGACGCACCGACTCGGCGCGCTCATCGATCTGGCGCAGCACCTCGGCGGCGTAGTAGTGGAAGAACTGGGCAGAGCGGTGGACCTCGCCGACGGCCTCGGCCAGGGTCTTGCCCTCTTCACGGGCCAGCAGCTCGCCGAGCTCGGCCTTGCGCGCCATCAGTTCGTCGCCCACCGCCATCAGCACGCCGTAGCGCTGCTCCAGGCCGCTCTTGGCCCATTCGCGGCCACCCCGGCGGGCGGCGGCGATGGCGTCCTTGACCTGCTCGGTCGAGGCCTGGGCGTAGACGCCGATCAGGTCGCTGGTATCCGACGGACTGCGGTTCTCGATCTGGTCGACGCCGTCGATCCACTGGCCGTCGATATAGAGTGCGTAGGCTGACTGCTGAGACATGATGACCTCCTGTGACGAATGCGACACAGCCTAGGAGAGTCATCAAAATAAAGATAATCAATAATAACGAGCATATGATAAGTAAAGCTTACCACCTGTCTGTGTGACGGCCTGTGTGACGGCCCGTGTGAGGAAATGCCATGCTCCCCGACCTCAAGATCCAGCCGCTGCGCTACGTGTTGGCCATCGTCGACCACGGCGGCTTTCACGCCGCCGCGCGCCAGCTTCACCGCAGCCAGCCGGCGGTGTCGATGGCGGTGCGCGAGCTGGAGGCGCGGCTTGGCGAGGCGCTGTTCGAGAAGGGGGCCCAGGCGAGCCTTACCCCCTTCGGCGCATACTGCGTGCCGCGCTTTCGCGAGCTGATCCTCCAGCATGATCGCCTGAGCCGTGACCTGCTCGCCCAGGTCGAGCGCCAGGCGGGGCATCTGGATATGGCGGCGGTACCGTCGGTGGCCAGCCGCCTGATGCCGAACTTGCTGTCGGAGTTCGTTGAGCGTTATCCGGGCATCCGCGTGGCGCTGCACGACGGCAACGCCGACTTCGTGCGCGAGCAGGTGCTGGGCGGTGAGGTGGATATCGGGCTTTCAAGCCTGTGGCAGCCTGATGACGCCCTGGCGTTCACCCCTTTGCTGCACGACAAGGTGGGGGTGGTATGTCGTGACGACCATCTCTTTGCCGGGCGCGAGAGCCTGCACTGGCGCGAGCTTGCCGGTGAGACCCTGATCGGCAACGGCACCTCGCGGCTGCTCGAGGGCACCGAGGCCGAGGCGCTGCTGGCGAGTCCCACCTTCTTCATCTCCAACATGATCTCGCTGACCGCAAGCCTGGTGGCGGGGCTCGGCATCACCACCCTGCCGCGACTGGCGTTTGCCGAGGAGTACGAGCGGCTGAGGTTCGTTCCGCTGGAGTGCCCGGTGGTGGAGCGCCAGGTGGGACTGGTGCGCCTGGCCGGTCGCAGCCTGTCGCCGGCCGCCGCTGCCATGGCGGCCTTTATCGTCGAGCGCCTGGAGGAGGGGCAGGGGCAGGATGGCCATGCGCCGAGCAGCCAATAGCCGTTCAGCCAATAGCCGATAACGCCAGGCGGGCTCGCCGTCCGTCAGCCGTTGCGGTCGAGTTCGCCGGCGTCCATGCCGTTGCGTCGCCGGACCTCGAGCAGCAGGGCGCTGTGGTCGAGGTCGGCACCACCTGCGTTGACCAGATCGCCGAACAGGCGGTCGGTCAACTCAAGCAGCGGCAAGTCGAGGCCGAGTTCCCGGGCGACGTCGCAGGCGGCGCGAGTGTCCTTCAGCTGATGCCTGGCCGGTCCGCCGGGCGCGAAGTCGCCGTCCAGCATGCGTTGGCCATGCTGGTCGAGAATCCGCGAGTAGGCGAAGCCCCCCAGCATGGCCTGGCGCACCTTGGCGGGGTCGGCGCCGCCGGCTTCGGCCAGCACCAGGGCTTCCGACACCGCCGCGATGGTGCTGGCCACCGTCAACTGATTGACCAGCTTGGCCAGGGCGCCGCTGCCTGCCGGGCCAATATGCAGGGGATGGCCCATGGCCTCGAGAATGGGCTTTGCCCTGTCGTAATCGACGGCGTCTGCTCCGGCCATGATCGAAAGAGATCCTTCGCGCGCGCCCTTTTCGCCGCCGGAGACCGGGGCGTCCACCCAGCCAAGGCCAAGCTCGCGACAGCGTTCGGCCAAGGCGATTGCTTCACTGTGGCCAATGGTCGACATCACGATGAGCAGGGTACCGGGAGACAACTGACGGGCGATGCCGTCGTCGCCGAACAGCAGCGTCTCGCATACCGCGCCCGAACTTACCATCATCACCACCGCCTGGGCGTTTGCCGCTGCCTCGATGGGTGTCTCGGCCAGAGTGGCGCCAAGTTCGCCCAGCGGGGCTGCCTTGTCGATGCTGCGATTCCAGGCACGCAGGGGGAAGCCTGCACGGATCAGATGACGGCCCATGGGCAGGCCCATGATACCGGTGCCCAGCAGGGCGATGGTGGCAGGAGAGGTCATACGGGCGGCTCGTTGTAGATTAGAAAGTAGGTAACAGCCTAACCTCTTCCGCCCGGTGCCTCCACGCTCAGTCGACCTGCCGCCACCACTGTACCGGCCAGCCGCGCTCGCGGGCGGTGGCGTCAAGCGTCGAGTCGGGGTTGATGGCGAAGGGACGGTCGACGAATTCCAGCAGGGGCAGGTCGTTACGCGAGTCGGAGTAGCCGAAGCTCTCCACCGGGGTGTGCTCGGCCAGCCACTCGCGCAGCGCCTCGAGCTTGCCGCCCTGGAAGGTGCGGATGCCCTCGGCCTTGCCGGTGTAGCGCCTGCGGGAGTCGAGTTCGAGGGCGGTGGCCAGCGCTTGATCGGCGCCGAGGCGCTCGGCCAGCGGGCCGACCACGTGGATCGGCGAGGCCGAGATGATCACCACCCGATGGCCCTGGTCACGGTGCCAGGCCAGGCGTTCGTGGCCCTGGGGGAAGAGCCGGGGCACCACCTCGGCCTCGAGGAAGGCGTCGACCTGTTGCCTGACGTCGGCCTCGCTGCGGCCGGCCAGCGGCGTCAGCAACAGCGCCAGATGGGCTTCCATGTCGAGCGTTCCGGCGGCGTAGGCGGTCATGTGCTCGGCGAAGGCGGCGCGGTAGGCGTCGCCGTCCTCGATCCAGCCGAGATCGATCAGCCACTGGCTCCAGAGTCCAGTGATGTCGCCGTCGAGCAGGGTGTCGTCGAGGTCGAACAGGGCCAGGGTCATGGGCGCGTCGGGGGCCTTGGCGGCGTCGCCGAGGCAGGCGTCAGTAGTCATGGTGACAGGGCTCGTCAGATCGTTCATGCATCCAGCTCCTGAACCTCGTCGAGATCGACGTGGATCGTCACCTCGCAGCCGGCGGGCAGCAAGGTGCGGGCGGAGCGATTGAGGGTGTCGACGGCGAGGCTGGTGCCATCGCAGTCGATGTCGTAGCGCACGATGTTACCGAGCAGGCGATGTCGACGCACACGTCCGTTGACGCCCGGCCCCACCCGTGCCGGCCGCTCACCACCTAAAGGGCGGCCCCGCACGCTGAGATAGAGCGCCTCGGGGCGCAGCGCGACACGCCCGGCCTGGCTGCGAAAGCCCAGCAGTGGCGCGGCCTCGACGGCGTCGAGCAGGCAGTAGTGGCCCATGAAGCCGGCGGCGTTTTCGTCCCGGGGCCGGGTGTAGAGCACCTCGGCGGTGTCCTTTTGCAGGATCCGCCCCTGGTGCATCAGGAACACCCGGTCGGACATCAACATGGCCTCTTCCTGGTCATGGGTCACGAACAGGGTGGTCAGGCCGAGGGTCTTCTGAATCTCGCGGATCTGGTCGCGCAGATGTCGACGAATGCGGGCGTCCAGCGCCGATAGCGGCTCGTCCATCAGCAGTACCTTGGGTTCCACCACCAGCGAGCGTGCCAGTGCCACCCGCTGGCATTGCCCGCCCGACAGCTGGTGGGGGAACTTGTGCGCCTGGTCCTGCATCTCGACCAGGCGCAGCACCTCGTCAACCCGGCGTGCACGCTCGTCACCGGGGACCTTCTGCATGCGCAGGCCGAAGGCGACGTTGTCGGCGACCTTGAGGTTGGGAAACAGCGCATAGTGCTGAAACACCATGCCGACTCCACGTCGCTGGGGCGGCAGGCGGGTGATCTCGTCACCGCCGATGTGGATGCTGCCGGCGTCCAGCGAGGTCAGCCCAGCGATGGCCCGCAACAGGGTCGACTTGCCGCAGCCGGACGGCCCCAGCAGGGTGATGAACTCGCCATGCGCGATATCGGCGTCGATGTCGGCGAACACCGAGGTTTCGCCGAAGCGCTTGGCCAGCCCCTTCAGCGAGACCGCGTTGCCGCTTTCCTGGTGGCCTGGCGCTGACGGGGTCGTGGTCTGGACCGAGGTCGAGAAACTGGACGGGACCGTGGACGGGGCGGCGCGCTGGGTGGCAGGTGTGGTGGCAGCCATCATCGTGTGGCCTCCGTGATGGTGTGCTCGGCCTGGCGATTGCCCAGCCAGGTCAGGATCAGGGTAAAGGCGAACAGGGTGATCACCAGGGCGCTGGTGAAGTGGCCGCTGGCGCCGCGCATATTGTTGAGGTAGACCTGCAGCGTCTCGAAGCGGGTGCCCACCAGCATGTTGGCGAAGACGAACTCGCCGACCAGGAACGAAAACGACAGGAAGATGGCGATCTGCACCCCGCCACGCAGGTTGGGCAGGATGACCAGAAAGAAGGCCTTCATCGGCCCGGCACCCAGCAGCTGGGCGGCGTCCATCAGGCTTTGCACGTCCACCGCACGCAGGCTGTTGGCGATGGCGCGGTACATGAACGGCAGCACGATGGTGAAGTAGGTGGGAATCAGGATCCAGGGGGTGCCCACCAGCGGCAGCGGGCCGCCGGCGTAGAGCTTGAGTAGCCCCACCGAGGACACCACCGGGGGCACCGCGAAGGGCATCAGGATCAGGGTGTTCATCCAGCGGTCCAGCCACGGATAGCGGGTGTGGGCCAGCAGGGCCACCGGCATCACCAGTACCAGCGACAGCGCCAGGGCACCCACGGCGACAGCCAGCGACCGGGCGAAGGCCGCCACAAAGCGCGGGGTGGTCCATAGCTCCACGAACCAGGCCAGGGTCAGACCATCGGGGACCAGAGTTGCGCCCCAGCGGGTGGCCAGGGCGTAACCCAGGGTCGCCACCAGCGGCAGGGCCAGCACCGCGAAGACGCTGCCGACGATCCAGGCGTAGGGATTGAAGGTCGCCGACAGCGGCGCTGCGGTCGGGCCCTTGTGAGCCGGCAGGGTCTCAGCGTGAGCCATGCTGTGCACTCCTTCTCAACAGCCACTGCTGGACCAGGGTGACCAGCACCAGCAGCAGCACCAGGATCAACGCCAGGGCGCTTGCCAGGTTGGGCTCGAGGAACAGGTCGCCGGCCACCAGGTTGGCGATACGAATGGTCATCAGGTTGTAGCTGGTGTTGACCAGCGCGTAGACGGTGGCGTAGGCGCCCATGGCGTTGGCGAACAGTACCGTGAAGGTGCCGGCCAGGGCCGGCCACAGCACCGGCAGGCCGATGCGCTGCCAGTAGGCGATGCGCCCGGCGCCGAGCAGGCTGGCGGCATCACGCCATTCGGCCTTGAGGCCGGCGAAGGCCGGGAACAGCAGCAGGATGCCCAGCGGAATCTGGAACCAGGTGTAGATGACGATCAGCCCGCCGGTGGAGTAAAGACGCACGTCCTCGATGATGCCGAGTCGTTGAAGCGCCAGGGTCAGCACGCCGTTGGCCCCCAGCAGGATGATGAAGGCGAAGGCCAGCGGCACGCCGGCAAAGTTGGAGGTCATGTTGGTGAAGGCGATCATCGCTCGCCTCAGGCGTCCGCCGGAACGCACCAGGGCGTGGCAGGTCAGGGTGGCGATGACCAGGCCGATGGCGCTGGACACCAGCGAGATGGTCAGGCTCTTCCAGATCGCCTGGCGGAAGAACGCCGACTGGGCGATCTCCTGAAAGTGGCCAAGGCCCCAGTCGCCGTTGACGTTGAAGGCACTGATCGCGACCCAGGCCATCGGCGCCAGCTGGAAGGCGGTGAATATCACGGCGAAAGGCACAAGCCACAGCCAGGCCGGTAGTGGCGCCTTCACGAGCCGGCCTCCTCGTTGCAGGTGGCGTTCGCGGTGGATGCGACGCTGGCAGTGTTGGTCGCGGCCAACAGCTCGGGGTGCCAGGGCTTGTCGTGGGAGAGCCCGAGGACGCTTGCCAGGGTGCCGCACAGGTGGGTCTGGCGGATGACCCGTCCGGCGGGGTCGGCAAAGGCATCGCCGAACAGCCACAGCGGCACCCGGCGTTCTTCTTCCAGCAGGCCCGAGTGGGAGCGATCGGCGTTCATGCCATGGTCGGCGGTGATCATCACCTGGCAGCCGTCGGCCAGCCAGCGTGGCAGGTAGTCGGCCAGGGCGATGTCGGCGTGGCGGGCGGCGTTTCTGTACTGGGGCGAGTCGCCGCCGTGACGATGGCCGGTGTCGTCGATGTTCATGCTGTGAACCAGCAGGAAGTCGGGCGCGTGGCGTTGCCTCAGGGCCTCGGCGTCGCTGAACAGGTGGTCATCCGGATAGTGGTCCTGCCAGTAGAAGATGCCGGCCTGGATGGCCGCCGCCGGATCGTCGAGAAAACGATCGCGGGTGCGCTCGAAGGGTGCCTTGACGTAGAGCTCACTGACCCAGTGATAGGCCGCCGCTGCGGTGGCAAGGCCCTGGCCGCGGGCCAGGTCGAACAGGCTGGTGCCATGGGACCGGCGCACGATGTCGTTGTGCACTACCCCGGAGTCCACTGGGCGATCGCCGGTCAGCAGGCACTCGTAGAGCGGCCGAGACATGGCCGGCAGCTCGCAGTCGAGGTGGGTGGTGTAGCCGCGTCCGGCCTCCACCAGGGCGCTCAAGTGGCCCATGGCGTGATGGCCGACGGCGTGATTGAGGCCGTCCAGCACCACCAGTATGACGGGTCTGGTCATGATGACTCCCGGCCGCGCGGCAATACAGGGCGCGGCGCTGTCGCGATAAGACGTGGAATGCGCTGAAGACAGGCCCCTTGGGCACTGTCTTCAGCGGTCGATCGTTGTAGCGGGGCTGTCCTCAGCGCTTGATCACTGCTGGTGGATCAGCACCTCGGACTGCCACTGGCGCGGCAGCACCTTGGCGCTCTGTTCCCAGGCGGCAAAGTCCTGGATCGGGCGGGCGCTGGCGTACTGCTCGTTGGGCAGCAGCTTGGCGGCGATGTCGTCCGGCAGGGTCAGGTGCTCGGCGCGGATCGGGCGAGCGTAGCCCTCGGCCAGGTTGAACTGCCCTTCGTCGGACAGGATGTACTCACGGGCCAGCTTGGCGGCGTTGGGGTGCTGGGCGTGGGTGTTGATGATGGTGGCGTAGCCGGAGGTCACCGAAGCGTCCGAGGGGATCACCACCTCGAAGGCGTCACGGTCGATCTGGTCGCGGTAGTTCAAGGCGTTGAAGTCCCACAGCAGGGCCACTTCCACTTCGCCCTTCTCCAGGTTGGCGATGGACACGTCGGCCAGCGACAGTCGGCCCTGCTCGGCCAGTTCGGCGAACAGCTCGAGGCCCGGGGCCAGATTGCCCTCGTCGCCACCGGCGGCGTAGGCGGCGGCGAGTACCGCATTGTTGGCCTGGGAAGCCTGGCCCACGGCGCCCACCGATACCGAGTAGTCACCCTCGCGCAGGTCGGCGAAGGAACTCGGGCGCTGGTCCTCTTCCACCAGGTTCTTGTTGATCATCAGCGCAATGGTGCCGGTGTAGCCGAGCATCCAATGGCCATCTTCGTCCTTGGCCCAGTCGGGGATCTCGTCCCAGGTGGTGGGCTTGTAGGGCTGGGTCACCCCCTGCTGCACCGCGATCGGTCCGAAGGCGAAGCCGACGTCACCGATATCGGCGGTGGCGTTCTCGCCCTCGGCCTTGAACTTGGCGACTTCCTCGGCGGAGCTCATGTCGGTATCGGTGTGCGCCAGGCCGTAGACGCTTTCCAGGTCGGCCCAGGTGTCCTTCCAGTTGGCCCAGGTGTCGGGCATGCCGACGCTGTCGACGCGGCCTTCCTGCTTGGCGGCCTCGATCAGTGACTCAAGCTCGGCGGTGTTTGCCTGGGCGGCGGTGGACAGCAGGCCAACGCAGGCCAGGGCGGTCAGGGTCGGGTAACGCAGAGAAGTGACGATCACGGGAGGGTCTCCGGGTCAGGGGCGTGAAGTCGACGGAAACCGATGCGCCTTTCTGGTCTAGATCAGTTTCCGTTGACGATCACCCTAAGGAGCTAGCGTGACAGCCTCGTGTCAGTTGCGTGGCAGTCTCGTCTCAGTTCATATGAGCTACGTAAAGGACGAAAAAACCCGACTCGTTCGAGTACTGTCATCGCGTTGTCACCGGCTTGCCACTAGACTGCTGAAACTACGTTGAACCTTCTTTGGTCTATACCAAAAAGCTGGACGCCGCCGGATACTGCCCGGCGGCGATCCTGGTCAGAGCTTCGAGAGTCCGCCTTGCCTACTGTCCCTGACGACACCTCGCACGACGCCTCACCCGCCCATCGCCTGCGCGAGCGTCTTGCGCCCTTGCTGAGCCTGGCCTCGACACGGGGCGATCGCCGTCTGCCCAGCGAGCGAGACATGATGGTGCGCCTCCAGACCACCCGCATCACCCTGCGTGAGGCACTCAATGAGCTGGAGGCGGAGGGCTGCGTGTATCGCGAGAATCGGCGCGGCTGGTTCGTGTCGCCGCCACGGCTACGCTACGACCTGCTGGCCTGCCTGCCGTTTCACGAGATGGTGCGATCCCAGCAGCGCAGCGCCCGAACCCTGTTGATCAGTGCCGAGGAAGTGATCGCGCCCGTCACGGTCGCCCGCCGGCTGGGACTCGCCGAAGGCGAGCGCGTCTACCGCATCTGTCGTGCCCGGCTGGTGGATGAACGCCGGGTGCTCTACGTGGAACATCATCTGTTGCCGCGCTGCTTTCCCGCCATCCTGGAGTTCGATCTGGCGCGGGAATCGCTGACCGAACTCTACCGCCGCGAGTACGGCATCCGGGTCGGGCGGGTCAGCTACGAGCTTGGCACCTGTGTACTTTCCAGCGACGCCGCCAGCGCACTCAACGCGGTACGCGGCAGCCCCGCCCAGCGCATCACCCGCATCAACCACGACCAGAACGGCCGTGCCATCGACTGTGACGACGAGTACTGGCGCCATGACGCCATCGAGCTGACGCTTTCCGCCGCCCCTCAGGGAGTTTGAGGTGCGAGATCGAGGGGCTTCGAACGGCAGGGGAGTGCTAGACCGCGGGAGGGCGTTCTTCCAGCAGGTGCCACAGAGGCGCTGCCACCGCTGCTTCGTCGCGATGGCGATAGCAGGCCACTTCCAGAGAGGGGCCGCCGAGGATTTCCTGCAAGGAAATAAGTTTACCGCTCTCTAGGTCTTCCTCGATCAACCCGTGGGGCAGCCAACCGATGCCGAGCCCGGCCAGGGCGAGTTGGCGAATGCCGATGGTGAAGGCGGTCTCGCAGACCAGCTCGATCTCGTAGTGGCGCTGGGCATCGAGCAGGTAAGGCGTCGCCAGGGCCTGGCCAAGAAAGCTGTCCGGATCGTAGCCGATCAAGGGCAGTCGTTGACCTTCCTCGAGTTCGTGCATGAGACCACCGTGATGATCCGATGCGCACACTGGCAACAGCCGTTCAACGCCCAGTGACAGCCGCTCGACGCTGTCGCTGCCGCTGAACAGGGGAGCCCCTTCCAGCTCTGAACACAGCAACAGGTCGGCCTTGCCTTGCTCGAAGTCGTGGATGCACTGGCTGCGGTCGGACGAGGTGATCTGCAGTCCCACCTCAGGCGCGTGATGACGCAGGTGGCGCAACAGGCGCGGCAGGTAGCTGACGGTCAGGGTGTGCTGGGTGGTCAGAATGGCCCTGGGCCCCTGGCGGGCATCGCTTCTAAGACGACTGCGCATGGCGTAAAGGCGTGCCAGCCACTCTCGCAACTGGGGCTCGTACGCCCGCGCGTGGGCGGTCAACTCCAGGCGCGAGGCGCTGCGATCGATCAGCGCCACCCCCAGCCATTCTTCCAGCTGGCGGATGCGGCGCGAGAATGCCGGCTGGGTGACGTGGCGCCGTTCGGCCGCCTGGGAAAAGGTGCCCGCTTCGATAAGCTCGAGAAAATCCTCTATCCATTCGATCTTCATTGGTGTTTTGGTCTGCCTTAGTGGGTGGCGGCCGGGGCTAAGCAGTGGCTATGCAAAAATTTAACAGCTGGCGAGCAACTTGGCATTGGTCTCATGTTCCAGGCGAGGCTTAACTTGGAAGCGATCGCTCGAGGGCAGGCCTTCAGGCCTGCTGTGTCTTTCGACGTAGGTCGTCAAGAGAGCACGCCAATGCCAACAATGACTCGCCTGGAGGCCCGTATGCACCTGTCCCGTTTTCCCCGTGTCCGTCTCGGCCATATGCCCACTCCGCTGGAGCCCATGGACAACCTGAGCAAGCTGCTCGGCGGTCCGCGGCTGTGGATCAAACGCGACGACTGCACCGGCCTGTCCACCGGGGGCAACAAGACCCGCAAGCTTGAATTCCTGATGGCCGACGCCCTGGAACAGGGTGCCGACACCATCATCACCCAGGGCGCCACCCAGTCCAACCATGCCCGCCAGACCGTGGCCGCCGCCTGCAAGCTGGGGCTCGAGTGCCACATCCTGCTGGAAGACCGCACCGGCAGCGAGGACCCCAACTACAACTACAACGGCAACGTCTTCCTTGATCAGCTCCACGGCGCCAGCGTCGAGAAGCGCCCGGGCGGTGCCGACATGGCCGCCGAGATGGAAGGCCTGGCCGATCGTCTGAAGAGTGAAGGCAAGAAGCCCTACATCATCCCCGGCGGCGGCTCCAACGAGATCGGCGCCCTGGGCTACGTCAATGCCGCCCTTGAACTGCTGGCCCAGGCCAACGACATGGGCCTGCGCATCGATCATCTGGTCCACGCCACCGGCAGCGCCGGCACCCAGGCGGGCCTGGTCACCGGTCTCAGCGCCTGTAACGCCGGCATCCCGGTGCTCGGCATCGGCGTTCGCGCGCCGAAGGACAAGCAGGAAGCCAACGTCTTTGCCCTGGCCCAGAAGACCGAAGCCAAGCTTGGCCTTTCCGGCATCGTCAGCCGCGACCAGGTGGTCGCCAACTGCGACTACGTGGGTGAGGGCTACGGTGTGCCCACCGACAGCATGATCGAGGCGGTCACCCTGCTGGCCCGTCACGAAGGGATCCTGCTGGACCCGGTTTACTCCGGCAAGGGCATGGCGGGGCTGATCGACCTGATCCGCCAGGGCCACTTCAAGCAGGATGAGAACGTCGTCTTCCTGCACACCGGCGGCGCCGTTGCGCTGTTCGGCTATCCCGATGCCTTCGACTTCCCCGACTACAAGGGATGAGTCCGGCGTAATCCAGGGTAGGCGTCCGCTGAGTTAGGGCGCCCTCGACGACGTTATTCGGAGACAACAATGACCATTCGGCATCTCAAGAAGGCGGAGGCTGCCGCTGGCGTCGCCGCCGAAGACCAGCGCGTGACGGAAGCGGTGCGTGGCATGCTCGAGGATATTCGTGCCCGTGGCGAGTCGGCCGTGCGCGAATACGCCGAGAAGTTTGACGGCTGGACCGGCGACTTTGTGTTGAGCGACGACAAGCGGCGTCAGTTGATCGACAGCGTGCCCCAGTCGGTCAAGGACGACATCGACTTCGCCCACCGCCAGATCCGCCGTTTTGCCGAGGCCCAGCGTGACAGCCTGACCTCCTTCGAGATCGAGACCGAAGAGGGCGTGCTGCTCGGTCAGCGTATCCTGCCGGTACACAGCGCCGGCTGCTATGTGCCGGGCGGCCGCTACGCCCACGCCGCCTCGGCGCTGATGAGCGTGGCTACCGCCAAGGCCGCCGGTGTCGAACACGTGGTGGCCTGTTCGCCGCCCCGGGGCGACAGCATCAACCCGGCGGTGGCCTACGCCATGCATGTGGCCGGCGCCGACATGATCCTCGAGATGGGCGGCGTCCACGCCATGGCCAGCATGGCCTTCGGTCTGTTCGGTGGCCGCGAGGCCGACATCCTGGTCGGTCCCGGCAACGCCTACGTAGCCGAAGCCAAGCGCCTGCTGTTCGGTGAAGTGGGTATCGATGTGTTTGCCGGCCCCACCGAGTCGGCGATCATCGCCGACGAATCTGCCGACCCGATGACCATCGCCGTCGATCTGGTGTCCCAGGCCGAGCACGGCCCGAATTCACCGGTGTGGCTGTTCAGCACCAGCGAAGCGATCGCCCGCGAAGTGATGGAGATTCTGCCGAAAGTCGCTGACGACATGCCCAACGCGGATATCGTTCACGCTGCCTGGCGCGACTTCGGTGAGGTCATCGTGGGCGACAGCCGCGAGGAGATCGTCGCGATCAGCGATCAGTACGCCTGCGAGCACCTGCAGGTGCTGTGCGAGGATCTGGACTGGTGGAAGCAGCATCTGAGCAACTATGGCTCGCTGTTTCTGGGTGAGGGCAGCACCGTCACCCACGGTGACAAGTGCTCCGGTACCAACCACATCCTGCCGACCAGGCGCGCCGGGCGTTACTCCGGTGGACTCAATGTCCACAAGTTCATGAAGGTGCTGACCACCCAGCAGTTGAGCGTCGAGGCCAATCTGACCTTCAGCGCGGTGGGATCCCGGATTTCCCGCACCGAGGGCATGGAAGGCCACGCCCGGGCCTGTGACTGGCGTCTGGCCAAGTACTTCCCCGAGCAGGAGTGGGATTTCCCTGTTCACCGTCAGGCTCGTTACTGAGTCGCCAGCGGAGGAGCCAGCCATGCGCCGTTTTGCCAAATCCTTCACCCGGCAGGAAGCTATCTCTGACGACGCCATCGCCTCGGCGGTGGCCGTGCTCCAGAGCGGTCGCCTGCATCGCTACAACCTGGCCGAAGGCGAGGCCGGTGAAACCGCCCTGCTGGAGTCCGAGTTCGCCGCGAGCCTGGGCGTCGGCTGCTGATACCGGTCATCACTCGTCAAAAGGACCCGTTATGACGCTTTCCACCGATAACTCCGCAACCATCGCCGACCACACGATGGTCGGTGTGCTGGGCGGCATGGGACCGGACGCCACGGTGGCCTTCATGCAGAAGGTCATCGAGGTGACGCCCGGCGAGGACGATATCGACCACGTGCATATGCTGGTCGACAACAATCCCAAGGTGCCATCACGCATCAAGGCGCTGATCGACGGCGACGGCGAGTCACCGGCGCCTGCCATCGCCGCCATGGCCAGACGCCTCGAGCAGGCAGGCTGCGATTTTCTGGTCATGCCCTGCAATACCGCCCACTACTACTGGTCGGCCGCCCAGCAGGCGGTGGACATTCCGGTGTGGCATATCGTCGAGCGCACCCTGGACCGGGTCGCCGCCGAGATGCCAGGGGCCAGGGTGGGCATGCTGTGCTCGCCGGCGCTTCGCAAGATTGGCCTGTACGAGGGCTTCATCGAGCCAAGGGGGCTGTCGTTGGTCTATCCCGACAACGAGGATCGCGTGCTCGACGTGATTCGAGCGGTCAAGCGTGGTGCCGGGCGCGCGCCCGGCACCCACGCGGCCTTCATCGAGGCCGCCCATGACGTCCAGGCACGTGGTGCCGACGTGCTGGTCCTGGCCTGCACTGAGCTTTCGGTGATCCGCGATGCGCTCGATGGTCGCGTGCCGATCATCGATACCGTGCAGGTGCTGGCCGAAGACGTGGTCGCCGAGGCCACCGGAAAGGCACCGCGCGCTTGATTCGGCGAACCGAGTCGAGCACTGAAGCGAGAGTACTGTAACGAGAGCGCTGTAACGAGAGCACTGCACAGAGGTTGAAACAGGGCGGCGTCGAGCGCCGCCAGCACGTCGATCTTCCTGTCCCGTTCACCAAAGAGACGCCTTCGTCCGCTGGCCTCATCCGGCAGGACTGGGGTCGCTCGTTTTCACGATCCGGAGTCGTCCCATGACCTCACCCTCTTCTTCCCCCTCGACGGCGACCTCGCGACAGCGGCTAAGCCGTCGACTGGCGTCCCTGAGCCCGATCGGGCGAGGACTGCTGGTGTGCGTGACCATTGCCCTGGCCACCACCTTTATCGCCGATCACTACGGTGGGCCGACCCTGCTCTACGCCTTGCTGTTCGGCATGTCGCTGCACTTCCTGAGCGAGGAGGGGCGCTGCCTGCCGGGTATCGAGTTTGCCGCGCGTACCGTGCTGCGCCTTGGCGTGGCGCTGCTGGGCGCGCGCATGACGCTTGAGCAGGTTGGTGACCTGGGGCTTGGACCGGTGCTGACGGTGCTCGCCGCGGTGGGGCTGGTGATCTGCGCAGGGGGGCTGCTGGCCCGGGCGCTTGGCCTGCACCGTGATCTCGGCCTGCTGACCGGTGGTGCCGTGGCGATCTGCGGGGCCTCGGCGGCGCTGGCGCTGTCGGCGGTGATGCCGAAAAACGACACCAGCGAGCGCAACACCATTCTCACGGTGGTGGGCGTGACCACGCTGTCGACGGTGGCCATGGTGACCTATCCGCTGCTAGTGGGGGTGCTCGACCTTGCCAACACCCAGGCCGGCATCTTTCTGGGGGGGACCATCCACGACGTGGCTCAGGTGGTCGGGGCGGGGTACATCATCTCGGAGGAGACCGGCGACGTCTCGACCCTGGTCAAGCTGGTGCGCGTGGCCATGCTGGTGCCGGTGGTGATGATCTTCAGCTGGCTCTATCGCGCTTCGCGCAACAGCGAAGGAAAGCGCCAGGTGCCGATGCTGCCTGGCTTCCTGGTGGGGTTCGTGGCGCTGGTGCTGATCAACAGCCTGGGGCTGATTCCCGACAGCGTGAACGAAGGACTGTCGACGCTCTCGCGCTGGTGCCTGGTCACCGCCATCGCCGCCCTGGGTATCAAGACCTCATTTCAGAAGCTCGCGGTGGTCGGCTGGAAGCCGGTCATTCTGATGGTGCTGGAGACCCTGCTGCTGCTGGCCATCGTGCTGGGGGTGGTGGTCTTCGGTGGGCTGGGTAGTTGAGCGGTGATGGAACGCTGCTCTTACTGATACACCAATAAAACACAATAAGGTCCCTGACAATGACTACAACAACCGCAACACCTTCACTGTCCTTTCGTGGGGGCACCCTGGGAGCCTTGACGCCTCTGATCCTGCTTCGGCGGCGCAACAAGCAGGGCACCACCGAGGTCGCAGCCGTCTGATCGGCCTCCGCTCACCTGACAGTGAAAAAACAGCCCCGCCATGCTGGCGGGGCTGTGGTGCTCTTGTGGTTGTCGTTGTCGGTAGCCCGGAGATTAGGGCTTGTCTGAAAAGTGCCTGCACTCGGTAATACGGCGTTAAAAATCGGATCAAAATGCTCATTTACACCCCGTAAACTGCGCTTTCTCACCGATTTTTGCCTTGTCTAACCTTCGCTCGTCGACTTTTCGGAAAGCGCCTAGTATCTGTTTTATATCGCCAGGGAGACCAATATTGCGCTGACGATGATCAATAGGCCGAGAGATGCGAAGAACAGCCTGAAATCTCGTGGCCCGGTAGCGGGCGGGATTCTCCCGTAGCGATTGTCGCCGTCGGTTCCCTTGATAAACGTCACCATAATAAAGGGAATGAGGCTTATCAGAGGGATGAGAAAAAGGAGTATGAGCCAGCCTGACTTGTTCAGGTCGTTCAGGCGTCGCTTGGCCTGGATAACAGCATAGATAGTAAAAGACACAGTGAGAATAAGCTGAGTAACCAGAAGAAAAAGGGCAGTAGTGAAAGCCGATGGTGAGTAGATGTCAATGTTGGTGAAGCTGATGGCCAGGATGATTCCGTTTACGACAAGGCCAGGAACCGCGGTACGGTTGAAGTACTGGATTCTGCCGATACGACCCCTGGTCGACCAGAGTCCTGTGGACGATGACGGCAATGCACCAGTGATGCCCTCGTTTGCTATCGATGGCGATGGAGTGTCTTTGGAAACGAAGGGGTGAGCCACATTTGTGCTGAGCGTCTCGATTGTCATCTTGTAGATTCCTTCCCTGGTGTTGGTGTGCCGGTGGTCCCTATTCCGAGATGATCCATGCCTTTACTTCGTGTAGCGGTTGGTAAAGGGTTAGAGGTTGAGCTGTAGTGGTCCATAGCAGATGGCCGCTGACGCCACCGCAACGTTGAGAATAAGAAAGCACCAGAAACGCTTCGTTTCCGACGAGGTTGGTGGAGGAGGCGGTGGGCCGAAGGGGTTGCTTCCTGGTGTGCCACGAAAGAAGACCAAGGTGATGATTAGCCATACGTTGATCAGGGGAAACCGTCCAAGAAGCAGTGACCAGCCAGAACGCCCCTGATCGTTAAGGCGACGTTTTGCCTGAAGAATGGCGAAAAGGGTGAAGACTGAGTACAGACCTGCGTCGGCGTAGATCAGGATGGTGAAGGTATCCAGGGTGAGTGACGAAGGGTACAGGTGGTCGAGATAGAGTGGGACAAAGAGCGAGAGGTGATAGATGAGTCCTGCTGCGGCAAGTCGGCTACAGTAGCGGATGCGCCCGATACGGCCACGAGTTGACCAGAGTCTGCTGCTTCTATCGGGTATGCTATACAGCGGCAGCGGCAAGGTGACGGAAGATGAGGTGGCTGATGACATGGAGTTGAGTCTCATCTTCTTCTCCTGTTTCCTTCTTCAAATCGGTCTTCGAATCATCAAAGGTGTCAATGTGTTGTCGGGTTTTCCAATGCCTTGATGGATGGTCAGTCGTCATGGCAATGGTTGGCGGTGGTGCATGTTTTCCTTGCCTGGCGAACGCATCTTTGCTGCCTGCGGCAAGGGCTTCACTACGACTCTAGAAAGCCATTTCGTCAGGGGATATGGGGGATGTCCTACATTCTTTCTTTTTTGAGAATTTTCTAATTATTTGGCTTCGGGTTGGCCGAACTGGCACGAAATTGCGTCGCTGCGACAACAAACACCCCGATGGCCGGGCGCCTTGCCCTGCCATCGGGGTGATGTGGTCGAGATGGTGCTGGCCGTCTCGATCCTGCTTCGGCGGCGCAAGCAGAACGCCGCCGAGCTCATAGCCGTCTGACCGGATATCAGTGACCGACGAAAATCTCCCCGACATGCTGGTGGGGTGGTGAGGCTATCTCCCCCTTGTATCAGGCAGCGTAGAGGATGGCGCTAAGTGGCACCACCACGAGGAGGGTTATGGTCAAGATGAGGATGCGAAATAGGCGGTTATCGCTTTGGTTGGGAGGAGGAGGAGGAGGTCCATAGTGATTAGGTCCGTCTGTGCCGTAGGCAAAAAAGACCTTGCAAGCGAGAAGGATATTGAAAACAGGTACCAGATAGAGCAATTGCCACCAGCCACTCAAGTTCTGATCGTTGAGACGTCGCTTTCCCTGAAGAAGTGAATGCGCTATCAACGGAATGCTGTAGATAATCTGAAAAACAGTAAGTGATTCTGCAGAAGACTCCGACAGCGAACCAAGGATAGCGACGCTGAAATATACAACAAGTGCTGGAAGCATAATGTTGTTGAAATATACGGTGCTGCCAACTCTGCCTTGGGTCGACCAAAGCCGCTCGTAGGCTGACCGGGCGCCATTTAAGTGGTTCGAGTGTTCTCTCGCCTTAGGGGGAGAAGGCGTTTTTCTATCCATTAGCGTATCCTGGTGAAATTTGTTGGTAACATATTGATGCTGCGTAGTTACATTTTGAATTTAAAGCACGAAGGTGTTTCATATGAGCGTGAGAATGGAAGCTTGTTTTGTGAGTTGGTGTTCGAGAAAAAATGGTAGGCATCAATGGGGAGGTATACGGTATCGGCAACAAAGGATAGTGGGAGGTCAATAAGGATCATTGTTGCTACGACAATTCCAAGCGGCCAGCCAAGTTCATGTACGATTGCATTAATTTCACCCGTGGATTCTATTTGACAGTAGACGCCGGAATAAAATTTCCCGTCATCATCTCCGGCGGTTTTCGATATTATGGTTGAACATCCTGTGAGTAGCTGTGCTGCAAGAATCATCGCCAGTACTCTCTTCATGCATCATCTCTCCTTGCGTCGCTTTATCGCCGTGGCAGGGTGCGTCATGACCACGGGGGGCAGCGAATGTAAACGAGCGTTGCCAAGTTGGTGGTGGCGTTGCCCGAGCTCTAGCAGGCAATAAATGATAAAAGGTGAGCCCCGGTGTCACGCCGGGGCTCCTGCGTACTATTGTTCTTCTGTCAATGTTGTCGTTGTTGGTAGTAGCGCGGGGAATGTTTTTTAGAGCGTTAGAGAAGCCAGCGCTACGCAAGCAACGACCGACAGTCCGGTCAGGAACCAGAACAGGGTCATCTCATTGGAAGTGAGGGGGGAAGGTTCAGCACCGAAGCGGTTATCACCATCACTCCCCTTGATGAAGGTCACCATGATAAATGGGATGAGGTTTATAAGGGGGATAAAGAAAAGTAGCATGAGCCAGCCTGATTTGTTTAGGTCATTTAGCCTGCGCTTTCCCTGGATTAGCGCAAAGATAGTCAATGGAATTCCAAGCACGAATTGGCTGATGGTAAAGGCGCTGGCGGCTGTCTCTGCAGCGGCCGGTGTTGCCGTCATGCTATAATAGATAAGTATCCCGTATACGGCATAGACGAACAATACCGGCAAGGTTAATCGATTAAAGTATCTTACTCTACCGATACGACCATTGGTCGACCATAGTCCAGGGTTTTTATTTGCTACCTGGCGGTCGTTTGCATCACCTTGCGTGTTGGAGATTTCTGTATCTGAAGGGAAGTTGGTTTCATTTGAGTTATCTAACGTAGTGCTTTCGTTTGTCATCTTACTGCTTCCTTCCTTGGGGTAAGGGTTCCGGCGATCCTTTCGCCGAGTCGGTTAATATCTATGCTTGTTGCAGTGCTCTGGGAGGGTCTAAAGACCCAGGTGAAACTGTAGCGGTCCATAGCAGATGGCCGCTGATGCCACGGCAATGTTAAGAATGAGCAAGCACCAGAATCGCTTCGTTTCCGATGAGGTCGATGGAGAAGGTGGTGGTCCGAAGGGGTTGCTTCCTGGTGTGCCACGAAAGAAGACCAGTGTGATGACCAGCCATACGTTGATCAGGGGAATCAGTCCAAGAAGCAGTGCCCACCCAGAACGCCCCTGATCGTTAAGGCGACGTTTTGCCTGAAGAATGGCGAAAAGGCTGAAGACTGAGTACAGGCCTGCGTAGGCGTAGATCAGGATGGTGAAGGTGCTCTGGGTGAGTGTCGCAGGGTACAGGTAGTCGAGATAAAGTGGGACAAAGAGCGCGAGGTTATAGATGAGTCCTACTGCGGCAAGTCGGCCACAGTAGCGAATGCGCCCGATACGGCCACGAGTTGACCAGAGTCTGCTGCTTCTACCGGGTACGCTATACAGCGGCAGCGGCAAGGTGACGGAAGATGAGGTGGCTGACGACATGGAGTTGAGTCTCATCTTCTTCTCCTGTTTCCTTCTTTAAATCGGTCTTCGATTCATCAAAGGTGTCAAGGCGTTGTCGGATTTTCCAATGCCTTGATGGATGGTCAGTCGTCATGGCAATGGTTGGCGGTGGCGCATGTTCTCCTTGCATGAGGAACGCATCATTGGTGCCTGCAGCAAGGGCTTCACTGCGACTCTAGAAAGCCATTTCGTCAGGGGATATGGGGGATGTCCTACATCCTTTCTCTTTTTAAGAATTTTCTAATTATTTGGTCTTCCATTGGCCGAAATGGCACGAAATTGCGTCGCAGCGACAAAAAACACCCCGATGGCCGGGCGCCTTGCCCTGCCATCGGGGTGATGTTGTTGAGATATTGCCGAGGCGATGGTCCGGAAACAGGACCGGGAGAGGTTGGGGAGGCGCTGAAGAAATGTCGCGAGCGATGACAGGTCGGACGCCGCCGGAGCGGAAAGGCCGGAGTTTACGTGGGGTTAAATGAGGACCTTGAGCACCGCCGGCGACCGAGATGTCGAGTGCAGCAATTTATACAGTGCTTCCCCGGGCGGCAGGGCCAATCAGATGCTTCACCTCAAGATAACCGGACAGCCCCCAGGGGCCGAGTTCACGTCCGATGCCGCTGGCACCGAAACCGCCCCAACTGGCCTCGGGCATCACCAGCTGTTCGGAGTTGAACCAGATGCTGCCTGCACGCAGGGCGCGGCCAACACGCCTGGCGCGCTCGGCGTCACCGGAGATTACGGTGGCGGCGAGGCCAAAGGCGCTGTCGTTGGCCAGGGCGATGGCCTCGGCTTCGCTCTCTGCGCTGCGCGCACACAGCACCGGGCCGAAGATTTCCTCGCGCCACAGACGGCTTGAGGTGGGCACGTCGCGGTACAGGGTCGGGGCGACGAACTCGCCCTGGGCCGGCAGGTCACGATGGCGGCCGTCACGCACCGGCGTCAGACCTTCCTCCTTGGCGATCTCGAGGTAGCGCTCCACGGCTTCGCGCTGACGGGCGCTGGTCATCGGGCCCATGTCGGTGCCCTCGGCCAGCGGGTCACCCAGGGTGAGGCCGTCGATACGGTCGGCCAGCGCCTGGTAGAGCGGTTCGGCCAGCGTCTGATGCACGATCAGTCGCGAGGTGGCGGAGCAGATCTGCCCGGAGTTGAAGTAGATGCCGGCCATCACCCAGTCGGCGGCGGCTTCGACCTCGGCGTCATCGAGCACCAGGATCGGCGATTTGCCGCCGAGCTCCAGTGATACGCCGCGCACGCCGTTGGCGGCGGCCCGCATGACCTTCTCGCCGACCGCATTGCTGCCGGTGAAGGATAATTTATCCACGCCCTGATGGGCGGACAGGGGGGCGCCGATGCCTTCGCCGTCACCCAGCAAGAGGTTCAGCACACCGGCTGGCAGGCCGATCTCCACGGCGATGTCGGCCAACGCCACCTCGGGCAGCGGGGTGACCTCGGAGGGCTTGAACACCAGGGTGCAGCCGGCGGCCAGTGCCGGTGCGATCTTCCAGGCGCTGGTGACCAGCGGGAAGTTCCAGGGGGTGATCAGTCCGACCACGCCGGCGGGGTCTTCGAACACCCGCGCCTCGACGCCGTCCATGCCGTGCTCGAGCAGGCGTCCCTGACGCTGCTCCAGGGCGCGGGCCTGGCCGGCGTAGTAGCGGTAGCAGGCGATGGCGTCGTCCAGGTCGATGGCGGCCTCGGCCAGGGCCTTGCCGTTGTTGGTGGAGGATAGCCGTTCGAGCTCGCCGCGGCGGGCTTCGAGGGCCGTGGCGAAGGCCTCAAGAAAGTCGCCCCGACGCTGTCCGCCCAGCGCCTGCCAGGCGGGCAGGGCGGCACGCGCGCTGGCCACGGCGGCGTCGACGTCGCTGGCATCGCCGGCGGTGATCTCGGCGATCTGGGTCTGGCGGTAGGGATCGGTCACCGCCAGGCGCCGGCGGCTGTGACTATCCACCCAGCGGTTGTCGATAAACTGTTGTGTCAGCTGTTGCACGGAGGGACTCCAGGGGCAAAGACATTGGAAGGAATAAGCGAATGAAATGATCGGCGAGATGAGGGCTCGTTACGCGCTCAGGCCTGGTGGCGCTTGAGCCAGTCATCGATCAGGGCGTGGCAGTGACGGCCCGAGAAGCTCGGGAAGTGGCCGCCGTGCACCGTGGCGATCGGCAGCCTACGCAGGCGCTCGAGGCTCGCCGCGTAGTCGTCCAGGTCGCTGTGGTAGGCGTCCTCGATCAGCTCACCGTCGTAGATGATGTCGCCGCTGATCAGGGTGGCGCTGGCGGCCTCCCACAGGGCGATGCCGCCGGGCGAATGTCCGGGGGTGTGGATCACCTCGAAATGGCGATCGCCCAGCTCGATGACGTCGCCGTCCTCCAGCGTCTCGATACGCGGCGGCGCCGCAATGCGATAGCCGCTGTGGGCGTAGGGCAGCGGTGGCAGGGCGTCGAACATGGCGTCGTCGAGAAAGGCCTCGGCCAGGGTGCGACGGTTGTCGGGGCTTGCCAGGATATCGGCCTCGGCGCGATGAACGTGGCAGCAGTCGAACTCGTGAGCGGCGCCGATATGATCGAAGTGGGTGTGGCTTGCCACCGCCACGATCTCGCGTTCGGCCAGTAGTGCCACCCGTTCGCGCAGTGGCACCGCCCCGAGGCCGAAGTCCACCACCAGATCGCGCTCGCGGCCGCGAACGTGCCAGATATTGCAGCGGTAGAACGGCTTGATGGCCGGTTCGTCGATCAGGGTGATGCCGTCGGCCAGTCGCTGGGTGCGATACCAGTCGGCGGCGTCACCCCGGGGCAGGGTGAAGGTGCTCACGTGTTGCCTCCCGGCAGGGCGCGCAGGTCCTTCAGGTAGTCCTGGTGGCTGCGGCTCTCGTCGATACGCGAGTGTTCGATGTCCACCACCAGCACCCCGGCGTCGTTGCCAAGGCGCCCCAGCACCTCGCCGTCGGGCCCCGCCACCAGGCTGTTGCCACAGTAGTGCAGCTCGCCCTCGATACCGGCGCGGTTGATGCAGGCGACGAAGCGCTGGTTGTCCAGCGCCCGGGCGCGGATCTGCAACTGCTGGCGCTCGGCGTTGGGCACCATGTTGGCGGTGGGCGAGAGGATCACTTCGGCGCCGGCCTGGGCCAGCGCTCTGGCCATCTCCGGGAACTCGTTGTCGTAGCAGATCATCAGGCCCAGGCGGCCGAGCCGGGTGTCGACCACGCACAGCTCGTCACCGGGGATGAAGTACTGATGTTCACGATCCCATAGCTGGCGCTTGTGGTAGCAGGCCAGGGTGGTGCCGGCGTCGTCGATCAGCACCGCCGAGTTGGTCAGGCGGCCGTCGGCCTGGCGCTGGGCCAGGCCGAACAGCAGGTGCAGGCGATACTGGTGCGCCAACCGGGCGACCTGATCGATCAACTCGCCTTCGTCGGCCAGTTCATCGAGCCGTTCGAACACGTTGTAGCCGGTCAGCGCCAGTTCCGGCAGGGCCAGCAGCTGGGCGCCGGCGGCCACCGCCTGCTGGCACAGGCCATCGAGGGCATCGAGGTTGGCGGCGACATCCGCGTGGACGGGGTCGGTCTGGGCCAGCATCAGGCGCATGGATCAGTCTCCTTGGGTAGCGAGGCTGGAACGGGTGAACAGGGCACAGCCCAGCCAGTAGAGTCCGCCGGTGATGACGAACACCGGCAGCGAGGCGCCGATGGACAGCGGTGCCACCAGGGTCCAGTAGGCCGCCAGGGCCGCACCGATCAGGTAGGCGCCGATGGCGATACCGGCGGTGGGCCGACCGAGCTGGTGCGGCGAGCGCAGCAGCTCGGCGTTGTAGCCGTCACGGCCGACCAGGTAGTAGTCGACGATCATCACCGAGAAGGCCGGAATGAACAAGGCGCCGATCAGCAACAGGAAGTTCTGGAACTGGTCGAGGATACCGGGGATCAGGGCGCCGAAGACCGTCACCACGCCGATCACCAGCGCCGGCTTCCAGAAGGCCATGCCGGGGGACACGTTCATGCACGACAGGGTGGCGCTGTAGACCGCCATCACGTTGGTGGTCATCACCGAGAAGAAGATCACCAGCGCGGCGGGCAGGCCAAAGCCGAAGCCGGACAGCAGCCGGGTCGGGTCGTAGGTCTGTTCCATGCCGCCGAGCACCGACAGGCCGGATACCGCGGCACCCAGCCCCATGGCGATCATCGAGGCGCAGACGTAGCCGCCGTAGGTGCCGAGTACCGCGATGCGGCCGCTCTTGCAGTTGCGGTTGTAGTCGGCGGAGGTGGAAATCCACGAGAAGGCGGTGGCGACGACGATGTCGAAGGCGATGCCCAGGGTGATGCCGTTGCGGGATTCGGCGGGCATCTCGAACAGCGCACCGACCTCGTAGTGGCGGTTGAGCTGGTAGACCACGCCGGCCGCCAGCACCATCATGGCCGCCGCCGCCCAGCGCTCGATGCGCTCGATGCCCAGGTGGCCGCGCAGCACGATCAGCACCACGATGGTCTCGCACAGGATCGTCATCAGCGGCAGGTTGGAGTAGCCGGTGGTGGCCTCGATGGCGTAGTCCAGGCTCATGCCGGCCAGCAGCGCCTGGATCCAGCTCCAGGCGATCAGCACCGCCATGTTGACCAGCGAAATGATCTTCGAGCCGGTGGGGCCATAGGCGCGGCGGGTCAGGGCCATCGAGGGCAGGCCGGTGCGCTGGCCCATCAGCCCGACCAGCAGCAGCGGAATGGCGCCGATCAGCGAGCCGATCAGCACCCAGGTCATGGCGACCGGGAAGCGCAGATCGGGCACCAACAGCATGCCGGTGAGGATGGTGGTGACGACCACGTTGGCGCCGAGCCACAGGGCAAAGGTGGCCATGCCTCCCATGCTCTTGTGCTGGTGTTCATCCAGGGTGTCGTGGCCGATCAGCCGCTTGAGTGAAATCATCTAGGAAACCTTTGTGGTTATGGTTGGTAGGTACCGCAGGGGAGTGAAACCAGGAGCAAAAAATCGGAGCAGACAAAAGGAGCAAAAGGGCCGGCGCCGTGGCGCCGGCAAAGGGGGCGTCGCTGGATCAGGCCACCGCGGCGTTCCATGCCGTGGCGTCGATCTCGATCAGCATCGGGCCGTCTTCGGGGCGATGGGCGATGGCCCGGGCGAGGCCGGCGGGGTTGCCGACCCGGGTCGCCGCGCAGCCGAAGCCGGCCGCCAGGGTCTGGAAGTCCGGTGCCTGGATGTCCACGCCGAGGCGGGTGACGCCGGCGTTGTCCATGAAGCGGCGGATTTCCTCGTAGCCCTGGTTGTGCCACAGCAGCACGATGACCGGCAGCCTTTCCTCCACCGCACAGGCAAGCTCGGTCAGGGTGAACATCACCCCACCGTCGCCCACCAGCGCCACCACTGGCAGGTCCGGCTGGCCGAGGCTCGCGCCCATGGCCGCGGGCAGGCCGTAGCCGAGAGTGCCGTAGCCGGTGGACGCGTTGAAGAAACGGCGCGGCGCGTCCTGGCTGACCAGATGGTTGGCGGCGTAGGTGGTGGCGCAGGAATCGCCCACCAGGATCGCCCCCGGCAGGCTCTCGTGCAGGGTGTCGAACAGCGGCACATAGGGGCGGAAGGCCGGATCATCGGCCAGCGCCAGGGCGCTCAGCGCATCATGTGTACGCTTGCGGCCATCGCGCGAAAGCTGCTCACCGCCGAGGCGCTGGTCGCAGCCGGCGGCCAGCGCTTCGAGGCTGGAGGCGGCGTCGGCCACCAGTGCCAGGTCGGCATGCTGGTTGCGGGCAAGCTGCTCGGGGTCCAGGTCGATGCGAATCAGTCGACCGTCGAGGGTGAAGCTGTCGTCGAACACCACGTCATAGTCGGTCTCGCCAAGCTCGGTGCCGATGGCCAGCACCACGTCGGCTTCATGGGCAAGCTCCCGCACCGCCGGCAGCGAGGCGTTGGCGCCCAGATCCAGCGGATGGTCGCGGCCAAGCAGGCCCTTGGCGTTGATGGTGGTGACGGTGGGGGCGTCGAGGTTCTCGACCAGACGACGGGCGGCGTCCGGGGCATCGACGCAGCCGCCGCCGAGCAGCACCAGCGGGCGCTTGGCGTCGACCAGCCAGTCGAGCGCCTGCTCGAGCGCGGCGGGGGCCGGTGCGGCCTTGGCCAGCGCCGTGCGGCGCGTGCTGACAGGCTCGCTGACCGGGGCGTCGAACAGGTCGATGGGGATCTCGATATGCACCGGGCCGGGACGGGCGCCATCGAACACGGCGAAGGCACGGGCCAGCACCTCGCCGAGGCCGTTCGGGTCGAGCAGGGTGTGGCTGAAGCGCGAGACGCCGGCCATCAGCTCGCGTTGGCCGGGGAGTTCGTGCAGCCGGCCCTGGCCGCGTCCCAGGGTGTCGCGGCGGTTGACGCTGGAGATCACCAGCATCGGCACCGAGTCGGCCAGGGCCTGGCCCATGGCGGTGGCGATATTGGTCATGCCGGGGCCGGTGATGATGAAGCACACGCCGGGCTTGCCGGTGGTACGGGCGTAGCCGTCGGCCATGAAGCCGGCGCCCTGTTCGTGGCGCGGGGTGACGTGGCGGATGCCACTGCCCTGGTGGTCGTGTCCATTGCCGCCTTCGAGGCCACGATAGAGCTCGATGGTGTGGACGCCGGGGATACCGAAGACGGTGTCCACGTCGTAAGTGTCACGCAGCAGACGGATCAGCAGTTCAGCGCAGGTCATGCGGTACTTCCTTGAGACGGGGCAGGGGCTTGAGATGGATCAGAGGCTTGAGACGAGCCAGAGGCGAGGGCAGGGTCCGGGGCCACCGAGTAGGGGGCTCTTGCGAAGATCCGCCTGACCATGGGCTCGAAGTGCGCCAGCGGCTGGGTGTCATAGGCGGGGTCGAAGGACGGGCAGTCCCAGTCACGACAGAAGGCTTCGCAGTCGTCGAACCAGGGATGGCCGCGGAACCGCTCGCGGGCGTCCTTGTCGCCGCCGACCTTGTCCCAGTAGTAGTGACCCTGGAAGACGTCGTGATGCTGGACGATCCAGTGGGTCTTCTCGCTGACGAAGGGGCGCAGGATCGAGGCAGCGAAGGCGGCGTGATCGAAAAGCGCCAGTTCGTCGCCGATGTCGTGGACCAGGGCGGCGACGATCATCTCTTCGTCGGCGCCGGCACGCTCGGCCCGGGTCGCGCTCTGCAGGCAGTGCTCCAGCCGGGTGATCTGGTAGGGCTGGTGGCCCTCGCCCAGCCGGGCGAGGGTGTCCAGTACGCTGTCGGCGAGGCCGGCCAGGTAGTCGGCGTCGTGGGCGGCGATCACCGCCCAGTCTTCTGCCGTGCTTTGGTCGATGCGGGTGAAGGCCGCCTTGCCGACGGCGTGAGCATCGTTTGGGTCTGTCATGTCGGCCTCCCGATCAACCCACCAGCCAGTGGGCCATGACCACGATGATGGGCAGGGTGATGGCGGTGCGCAGCAGGAAGATCACCACCAGTTCCCACAGCTTGAGCGGGATCCGTGACTTCAGCAGCAGGGCGCCGATCTCTGACATGTAGATCAACTGGGTCAGTGACAGACAGGCGATGACGAAGCGGGTCAGTTCGCTCTCGATATCGCTGGCCAGTACCGCCGGCAGGAACATGTCGGCGAAGCCCACCAGGGTCGCCGGCGCGGCGGCCTCGGCCTCGGGCAGACCCATCCACTCGAGCACCGGCACCATCGGCATGGACAGCCAGGTGAACAGCGGAGTG
Source organism: Halomonas sp. BN3-1 (assembly GCF_003056325.1). NCBI lineage: Bacteria > Pseudomonadati > Pseudomonadota > Gammaproteobacteria > Oceanospirillales > Halomonadaceae > Halomonas > Halomonas sp. BN3-1. The sequence goes on from NZ_PYVV01000009.1 coordinate 144,304, forward strand.
AACTCGGCCAGTACCAGCGCCACGGTACCGATGGCGATGACCAGCGGCAGCAGCCCGAAGAAGATGTCGGCGACGTTGAACAGCGCCAGACGGGCGAGCTTGAGCGGGCCCGGGGCGGTCTCGGCGCGGGCCACGGCGATGCCCAGGCTGTAGCGCAACAGGCTCTGGTTGCCGGTGTTTTCTTCCTGGATCTGGCAGCCCACCGGCTCGTAGTAGGTGTTGGCCTTGCGTGACAGCGGCGGCAGGCGCGGCACGATGACGGCGGCGACCAGGCCGGCGACCACCACGGTCAGGTAGAACGGCACGAACAGGTGGTTGATGCCGATGAAGCTGGTCACCAGCAGGGCGAAGGCGATCGACACGATCGAGAAGTTGGTGGCGATGGCCGAGGCCTCGCGGGCGTTGTAGAAGCCCTGCTCGTATTGCTGGGTGGTGATCAGTACGCCGACGGTGCCGGAGCCCATCCAGGAGGCGGTGGCGTCGATGGCGCTGCGCCCGGGCAGCCCGAAGATCTTGCGAAAGGGCGTGCGCACCATGGAGCCGATGAACTCCATGAAGCCGAAGTCCACCAGGAAGGGCAGCAGGATGGCGGCAAAAAAGAAGAAGGTCAGCAGCACCGGCGCCAGGTCATTGAGCATCACCCCGCCGGTGAAGGAGGCGGTGACCATCTCCGGGCCGACCTGGAAGTAGGTCATCAGCGCGAAGGCGGCGCCGAGGGCGCGCATCACCACCCACAGCGGGGCGATGTCGAACAGCTCCTTCATCGCGCCCTGGCGGGCCCAGCCTGGTTTGGTCAGCTTGACCACCAGGGTCAGCACGATGGACAGGGTGAGCACTACGGTGGCGATGGCGGGCAGGGCGTCGCCGAGGGTGGCCTTGAGCCAGTCGGCGGCCAGACCCATGCCGATGTTGATGGTATCACCGACCGAGAAGGGCACCAGGAACAGCAGGATGCCGATCAACGACGGGACGAGGAACTTGATCAGACCATGGGTGCTTAGCTTGCCCCCGTCGGTCGTGATCTTGTCGGCAGAATGCAGGTGGGAGGACATGGGCGATCACTCTTTGCTGTTGTAATGGTCGGCGCCCTGACGCGGGCGCCTCGTTGGCTGTCGCCAGGGCCACTCCCTGGCCCTGTGAGGATTCAGTCGCGGCGCGCGACTCCGGGGAGCACGCACAGCATTTCATAGAGCAGGGTGGCGCCCATCAGGGCGGTGTTGCCGCTGGGGTCGTAGGGCGGGGAGACTTCGACCAGGTCGCCGCCGACGATATTGAGCCCCTGGGCGCCGCGCACGATCTCCAGGCCCTGGGCCGAGGTCAGGCCGCCCATTTCCACCGTGCCGGTGCCGGGCGCCACCGACGGGTCCAGGCCATCGATGTCGAACGAGATGTACACCGGGCCATCGCCCATCTGCTCGCGCACCTCGGCCATCAGCGGCTCGAGAGACTTGTGCCAGCACTGTTCAGCCTGGACCACGCGGAAGCCCTGCTGGCGACACCAGTCGAAGTCCTCGGCGGCGTAGCCGGTGCCGCGCAGGCCGATCTGGACGACCCGGTTGGCGTCCAGCAGCCCTTCTTCCTGGGCACGGCGGAACGGGCAGCCGTGGGCCACCTCTTCACCGAACATGTGCTCGTTGACGTCGGCGTGGGCGTCGATATGGATCAGCCCGACCGGGCCATGCTTCTTGGCGATGGCGCGCAGGATCGGCCAGGTCAGGGTGTGGTCACCGCCCAGGGTCAGCGGCACGCAATCGTGGGACAGGACGTCGTCGTAGAAGCGGCTGATGATGTCCAGGTTCTTCGGCAGGTTGAAGGTGTTGATCGGCACGTCGCCGATGTCCGCCACCTGCAGGCTGTCGAAGGGTGCAGCACGGGTGGCCATATTGTAGGGGCGCAGCATGCGCGATTCGTCGCGGATCTGGCGCGGCCCCAGTCGGGTGCCCGGGCGGTTGGAGGTGCCGATGTCCATGGGAATGCCGATAAAGGCGGCGTCCAGACCCTCGGCGCTGGTCTGGGTGGGCAGACGCATCATGGTGGCAGGGCCACCGAAGCGCGGCATCTCGTTGCCGCCGAGAGGTTGATTGAAGTCGCTCACAGGGAACTCCTGGCATCGTGGATGGGGACGGTCGCGGCCCTGGGCCTGACGGTTGTTGTGAGTGATGCAGACGCCGTGCCATCTTTTGAGCATTTATACTAAAGATGTAATAGAGGTGCAGAGATTCCAAGGGATGGTCTGCTGTGGTGATAGAAGTGATCCAGAAGTGAATCACGATCTCGACGCATCGTGATACACTTCTGAATCAATGATGCATTTATGGATCGCTGGATGAGCGACGACGACACCAAGATTCTCAAGACCATCATCGATACCGCCCACGACCACTTCTTCATCGTCGCGCCGGACGGTCGTATCCGCGACGTCAGTCCTGGGGCGGCGGCGGTCTACGGCATGTCCTGCGAAGAGCTCTGCGCCACCAGCGTGCAGCGGCTCGAGGCCGATGGCGTGCTGACCCCGTCGGTCAGCCTGGAGGTCATTCGCAGCGGGCGGCCGGCCCAGCTGGTCCAGCGCACCGGCACCGGACGCCGGGTCATCGCCCAGGCCCATCCGGTATTCGAGGGTGAGCGGCTGGTGGCGGTGGTCAGCCGCTCCATGGACTTGACCGATCTGCAGCTGCTGCAGCAGGAGTACGCGCTGTTGCAGCGCCGCTTTAGCGAGCACCTGCGCCGGGGGCATGCGCTGGAGAGCGACAGCGAAGCACTCGAGGCCGAGCTCGATGACCTGGAGGTGAAAAGCCAGCTGATGCGCGAGGTGGCGCTGCTGCTCAAGCGGGTCGCGCCCACCGACGCCACGGTCTTGATGCTGGGCGAGTCCGGGGTGGGCAAGACCGCTTTCGCCCGCCAGCTGCACCGTTGGAGTTCTCGCCGCGATGGCCCCTTTATCGACGTCAACTGCGCCGCCATCCCCGAAAGCCTGTTTGAATCGGAGATGTTCGGCCATGAAAAGGGCGCGTTTTCCGGCGCCGCGCCGGGGGGCCGCAAGGGGCTGATCGAGCAGGCCGAGGGCGGCACCCTGTTTCTCGACGAGATCGGCGAGTTGCCCCTGGCGGTGCAGACCAAGCTGCTGAAGACCATCCAGGATGGCAGTATTACCCGGCTTGGGGACAGGGCCCCGCGACGGGTCGACTTTCGCCTGGTGGTGGCCACCAATCAGGATCTGTCGGCACGGGTCGAGCAGGGCCTGTTTCGCCTGGATCTGTACTACCGGCTGAACGTGATTCCTGTCACCCTGCCGCCCCTGCGCGAGCGTCGCGAGGATATTCCCGGCCTGGTCGAGCGCCAGCTAAAGCGCCTCAATCGGCGTTATGGACGCGACAAGATGCTGGCGCGAGACGTGTGGCAGGCGCTGATGGGCTGGGATTGGCCGGGCAATGTGCGTGAGTTGGAAAACACTCTGGAAAGGGCCTGGTTATCCAGTGACGATGTCATCCAGGGCGATCTGCTGGTGCCGTCCACGGGGGCCTCGGTAGGGCAGCTCGGCGGGCAGCAGCGTGAAGCGCAGCAGACGGCGGCGTCTGTCACCGGAGCCTCCGCTGCGCTGGCTGATGGCGCTACGTCACCCGCGACACTATCCGCTCCAGGTGCAGCTCGACCCGAGCTGCCGCTTGCCCGGGGCGAGAGCCTGAAGGCCGCCCTGGCCCGGCGCGAGCGTGAGATCCTTGCCGACTGTTGCCGTACCCTTCCCACCACCTACGCCATCGCCGAACACCTGGGCATCAGCCAGCCAAGCGTGGTGCGCAAGCTCAAGCAGCATGGGTTGCGGATCGGGTGACCGGTGATGAAGGGCCGAGCTTTGCGGCACCTACTGACGGAAGACGTAAAAGAACCCGACCCAGGTGGCCAGGATCAGCAGTGGCTTCAGCACCAATACTGCACCGCTGGTGGAGCCCCGTTCGTCGTGCTCGGTGTCGCTGGACTCCCCGGGCTGCATGGCGAGTACCACCGTCAGCAGCAGGTTGGCGCCGGGGACCAGCAGCATCAGGCTCCACAAGCCCGCCTGGCCCAGGTCGTGCAGGCGACGAGTGCCGTGCAGCACCAAGGGCTGAAGGCTGATGACAACCCACCAGATCCCCAGCAAGCCTGCCTTGATCGTCAATGCGTCCTCGAGGGCGGGGGCGGTGATGGTGGTCGCCCACAGGGCGGCATAGTAGAACGATAGCGCCAGGGTAGCGTTGAGACAGAAGTCGAGACGACTCTCGCGCCCCGCCAGGCTGTCGAACCAGTAGCCCGGCAGCACTCGCCTGAGCTCGAAGGCCTGGGGCGATGAGTGACCGGGGGCGACAGGGTCGGGAAATCCGGGAGCAGTAGGGCGATGCATCGGTATCTCGTCCTGTAGATCCAGCGTGATGCCGGTGTGCAGTTGAGGGAGACTGGTTCGATAAGCTGCGTCCTTCCGACTTGAATCCTACCCATTTTCTCTCTTGGTCTAGATAGGCGATCACGTAGTTTCTAGTACGAACCGCGTAAACAGTGCTGGTTCATAAGTCTGGTGGGCGACCTGCTTCCGAAGGATGGAAGCGTTCGGCCTCTGCCTGGTCCTTGAACACCAGAGTGCGGTAGGGGAAGGGAATCTCGATATTGGCCTCATCGAGCGCGCGCTTGATGGATGCCACCACCTGATCGCGGGAAGCGCGGATGTCGACGGGGCGGGACCCGGTCCACCAGGCCACCTCGAAGTCGATGGAACTGGCGCCGAAGGCCTTGGCGAAGACCTGCACCGCACGTACGTCGCTGCGCACCGAGTCCACCTCGGCGACCGCGCCCTGGATGATCTCGCGAGCCTGGTCCACGTCCTCGTCGTAGGCGACGCCAACGATGATGGATGTGCGCCGGATATCGCGGTTGGTGCGGACGATGACCGGCTGCTGGAACAGCAGGGCGTTGGGCACCACGATCATCTGGCCGTCGGTGCGGCGGATACGGCTGTCGCGCACCGTGATCTGCTCTACCTGACCTTCCACGTCGTTGGCCTCCAGGGCGATGTGGTCGCCGATCTGGAAGGGTTCTCGCCACAGGATCAAGAGGCCGGCGAGGAAGTTCTCGAACACGTCCTTGAAGGCGAAGCCGATGGCGATGGAACCGAGGCCCAGGGTGGTAAGGGCCTTGCCGGGAGTGACGGTGGGGAAGATCAGGGTGATGGTGATCAGAAGTCCCCCGAGCCAAAGACAGAGCCCCGTCAGCATGGTCAGGACATCGCGCAGATTGCGTCGGAGCTTGGCCTTGTCGGCCACCCGCGCCACCAGGGCGCGGCCGAATCTCGCCACCAGCCAGGTCACCAGGATCAGCAGCAGGCCGGCGGCCAGTCGTGGGCCAGCAGAGCCAATGTCTGACAGGTAGGCCTGAACCTCTCCCAGCAGCAGCGACACGAAGGGTAGTTGTTCCAGTTCTTCCATCGCATCCTCCCGGGCCATGTTCAGGCGGTGGGCGCACTATCCTGCGCCCATGTTGCTGAGCATAGCGGGGCGCCAGGCAAATCGCGCGTCACCTGCCAACGCTGGCAGTCCGGATACCTCGTCGGTTCCGACTTGACCCTCTATTTATCATGATAAATACTTTTGTTCATCTGGAGGTAGCCGCGATACGCTCGCGGCGTCACTCCATCGCCAGGCCTTCTTCGACAAACGATCCAGAACGGTTCTTCCACAACAAGGACAACTCCATGAGTGCCCACGACCAGACGCTGAAAGAGCGCAAGAAGTGGTATCGCACGGTGCCAGACCCGATGGTGCTGATCTTCCTGATCCTGCTCGCCACCTATGCGCTGACCTTCATCATTCCCGCCGGCGAGTTCGAGCGGGTCATGCAGGATGGACGCACCCGCGTGGTGCCGGACTCCTTTCATTATCTGAGCGACGTGGCGGCGATCTCGCCTTTCGACATCTTCGTGGCGATTCCCAAGGGCTTGAACGCGGCCTCTCTGTACCTGTTCATCGTGTTCATCGCCGGCGGGCTGTTCCATATCCTTCAACGCACCGGCGCCCTCGAGAACGCCATCGGGGTGGCGGTCAATCGCGTCGGCGTCGAACGGCGTAACGTCATCATCACCGCCGGCACCTTTATCTACGGCTTCTTCGGTGTGGCCGTCGGTTTCGAGAACAATATTGCGCTGGTGCCCATCGCGGTGCTGATCGCCAGCGCGGTGGGCTGCTCCAGCCTGGTGGGCACCACCATGGCGGTGGGTGGCATCGGCGTGGGCTTTGCACTGTCGCCGATCAATCCCTATACCGTGGGTGTCGCCCAGGGCATCGCCGAGCTACCGACCTTTTCCGGCGCCTGGCTGCGTGCCTTGCTGGTGCTGACCTCATTGGGCCTTTTGTCCTGGTATATCTGTCGCTTCGTCACCCGCATGGACTTCGAGGAGCCCAACGACGCCAAGGCCATGAGCAAGTCGCTGGACGAGTACCACATGAGCAAGCGCGACAAGCTCACGCTGGTGGTGTTCGTCGGTGGCCTCGCCGCCATGCTGGTGGGGGTCTTTACCCAGGGCTGGTACATCAATGAGATTGCCGGCATGTTCCTGCTGATCGCCATCGTGATCGGCATCGTCAACGGCCTGTCGGCCAACGAGATCGTCAAGCAGATGATGGAGGGGGCATCCGGCGTGACGGCGGGCGCCCTGGTCATCGGCCTGGCCGCCTCGATCCAGGTGATCCTCAAGGACGCCCAGATCATCGACACCATCGTCTACGCCTTGAGCGGTCTGATTCAGGACATCCCGGGGGCGCTGTCGGCGATCATGGCCAGCGTCGTCCAGGGGGTGATCAATCTGTTTGTGCCATCCGGCTCTGGCCAGGCGCTGGTGACCATGCCGATCCTGGTGCCGGTGGCCGACCTGGTCGGCATGAGCCGCCAGCTGATGATCACCGCCTTCCAGGTGGGTGACGGCCTGACCAACCTGATCGTGCCGACCTCCGGTGGCACCCTGGCGATGCTGGCGCTGGGCCGGGTGTCCTACGAGAAGTGGCTGAAGGCTATCCTGCCCTTCATGGCGCTGGTCTACCTGCTGTCCTGGGGTGGGCTGGTGATCGGCCATATGGTCGGCTACTAGGTTGCGCCATGACACTGTCGCTGCTGCATGTTCATCCGGCTACCGGCACGGTAGCGGCCCTCACCGCTACCGGAGGTGTGGCGGTGGGCGGCTACGTTCACCATGTGTGGCGTGGCGTCGGCGCCTGCGCGACCCAGGGGCGGGTTACCCACCCCTGGTATCCCGACGGTGTCCGCCGGGCGCTGGAACGGGGGGAGGATGCCCGCGGTGCGCTTGCCCGGCAGGTCGACGCCGACAAGGGTGCCGCGTTGCGCCAGTGCCTGGTGATGGATGCTCAGGGGCGCTCAGCGCTGCATAGCGGTGCTGACAACCTCGCCACTGTCGCTTCCTGTTGCTATCCCGGCGTGGCCGCGGCGGGCAACCTGCTGGCCAGCGCCAAGGTGGTCGAGGCCCTGGCTCATGCCTTTGTCGATACCTGTTGTACCAACGCCGACGCCGTGCGCCAGGGCGCAACGCCCGAGTACCGCGACGACTATGAGGCGACGCTGCTCGAGGGACTGATCGACGCCCTGGAGGTCGCCCTGGCAGAGGGGGGCGACGTCAGAGGCACGCGCTCCGCCGCCCTGCGTATCGAGTCGTTCACCCAGGCCCCCCTCGATCTGCGTGTCGATTGGTGTGAGGGCGATATCGCGGGCGAGTTGCGCGCCCTGGCCAGGCGTGTGCGCGCGCCTGCCTTTGCCGACTTTCTGGCGTCCCTGCCGCGTCGTTGACGCTATTCCTTGGTTATTCCGGTGCCTGAAGGCACCCGATCTGGAGATATCATGACCGCTGACCACGAGACCATGACGCTCGGCGCACAACTGCTCGAGCGCCTCGACGAGGCTGCGTGTTTCTCGGAGCCTGGTGCCGGCGTGACCCGGCAGTTCTGCTCGCAGGAACACCGCCAGGTACTCGAACTTATCGCCGATTGGATGCGCCGGGCCGGACTTGAGCCCGAACTGGATGCCTCCGGGAATCTGGTTGGCCGATGCGACAAGGCGCGCGCCGGCGCGCGCACGCTGATCATGGGGTCACACCAGGACACCGTGGTCGAAGGTGGCAAGTATGACGGCATGCTCGGCGTAGCGCTGCCGCTGCTGGCGCTGGAGCGATTGAAGAAGGATGGGATCGAGCTCGACTACGGCGTCGAAGTGGTGGCCTTCGGTGATGAGGAGGGGACCCGTTTTCAGTCGACGCTGATCGGCAGTCGTGCCCTGGCCGGTACCTTCGATCCTGCCAGTCTGGAGGCCAGGGATGCCGATGGCATCAGCGTGGGCGAGGCGCTTCGGGCCTTTGGTGGTGATCCTGAGCAAATTCCGTCATTGGCCCGAGATCCTGACTCGGTGCTGGGCTTCGTCGAGGTCCACATCGAACAGGGGCCGGTACTTGAACGGCGCGATCACGCTCTCGGCGTGGTGACCTCCTTGACCGGGATCGAGCGTCACCGGCTGACGGTTGCCGGCAAGGCAGGCCACGCCGGCACCACGCCGATGCCGGGCCGTCGCGATGCGCTGGTGGGGGCTGCCGAGATGATCGCCGAGGTCGACCGCATCCTTAACGCCACCGAGGATTTTGTCGGGGTGGTGGGTAAGCTGGAGGTACGCCCCAACGCGGTCAACGTGATTCCTGCCGAGGTGGTGTTCACCCTCGAGCTGCGCTCTCCCCACGCCGAGGTTCGGCGTCGTGGTCGCGAGGACATTCTGGCCGCCTGCCGACAACTGGCACAGGCGCGCGAGTTGTCACTGACGGTGGAGACGACCTATGAGGCCGAAGCAGTGGCCTGCGCGGACTGGCTGATCGAGGCCTTGGGGGATGCCTGCCAACGGTGCGATGAGCCGGCTGATCTGCTGTTCAGCGGCGCCGGTCATGACGGTCTGGCGATGTGCGACCTGACCGGTATCGGCATGTTGTTCGTGCGTTGTACCGATGGCCTGAGTCACCATCCGGACGAAGCCATCACCGCCGCCGACGGTGAGGCGGCCACGCGTGTACTGATGCAGTTTCTCAAGGACCTGACTCCGAAAGCGCAATAGGCGTCGCCGAGGTGGGCAAGGCACTCGCACCTCCGCCTCTGATGGTCGTTAACCTTCGTTGAGAAAACCGCGCCGCACCTGCGCTTCGTTGTCGTGCATCACCGCCTGGGCTTCCAGCAGATGCTCGCGCATCAGGGTGCGGGCGCGTTCTCCGTCGCCGGCCTCGATGGCGTCGAGCAGCCAGGCGTGATATTGGCAGCCGGCGGGACCGATGTGATGGTCGCCGGGCTCGTACAGCCGCCGATAGACGGTAAGGTCTGACAGCACTTGGGCGGTGAAGCGGATGATGAAGGACAGCAAGGGGTTGCCGCCGGAAAGCTGCGCCAGTTGTTCATGGAAGTCCAGCGAGTCGATGTGCTGCTGGCGCTCGGCGTCCAGGTCACAGGCGGGCTCGGCGTAGCTCGCAAGTGACTGGCGCAGCCTGGCGATCTCTGAAGCCTCGACCTGCCCCGCCAGCGAGGCTACCAGCTCCGGCTCCAGCGCCAGGCGGATCTGGTAGATGTCGCGGATCGAGATGTCCTTGAAATAGAGATAGTGGCTGAGCAGCGAGATGGCGCGGGATTCGCTCATTTCCCGGATAAATACGCCGCCGCCGGGGCCGGTACGCGTCTCGACCAGCCCCTGGGCTTCCAGCACCCGGGTGCTTTCACGAACGGTGCCCTTGGAGGCGCCGAGGATCTCCATCAACTCCGCCTCACCGGGCAGGCGATCACCCGGTGACAGCTCGCGCTCAACGATCCAGCCCTTGATGGTCTCTGCCAATTGATAGGGTCGTCTGCGAGGTGTCGATCCGGTCATGTGGGTCTCTCGTCGGTGATGAAACCCCAGCATATCAGAGCTCATGACGGACTGGCCGCCACCTCGTCGGCCAGACTTGCCGCGACTGCGCGGGGCAAGACGGCAAAGATTTTGTGAATATTAGTTACATTTAGTAACAGTATGGCTATTCTAGAAGCCGAAGGGTGAAGTCTGTGCCTGAAGTGGCCTAAGCCGGCCAGGCCGCAGTGCCCGTGAGGGGGTTACGGGTGACTTTATCTGCCACTCTATGTACAGCGTTTGTGTGGTGGTGGCGCCATCGACAATCTGTGGAGGCCTTTCGATGTCCTTTCGTGCTCGGCTACTGCTGGTGATGCTGGTCCTGACCATCGGGATCCAGCTGGTCGTGTCATGGGCGGTACTCAGTGCGCTCAAGACGACCGCCATGGAGCAGGGCGAGAAGGAACTGGGCGTGGCCTCCGGCGTGGCGCAAGCCCTGCTCGATGGCTGGGGCCAGCAATTGCTGGACAGTGTGGATCTGCTGGTGGAAGATCCGCGTTTCCGCGAGGCCATCGACCCGCTCGACAGCGCGGTGCGAGTGGACGTGCTTGGCGAGTACGCGGAGCGCATGGGTGCCAATATGGTGAGCCTGCTCGATGATGAGGGCCGTGTGATGGTGTCGAGTCATCATGATACCGGGGCTACGGATGCTTTCCCTGACCTCCGGGATCAGGCGAGACGCACCGATGGGACCATCACCCTGTTCATTCATGATGGCGAGGCCTTTCAGCTTGTGCTGCATCCGGTGCGGGGGACGACGTCCGCGGGCTGGCTGGTCATGGGGTTTCGCCTCGACGAGGACATGGCAACGGCGCTGTCGGCGCTGATTCGCAGCGACACCCATTTCGAGGTACAGGTGGGTGAAGGTGAGGACGTAGGCCTTGTGGGGAGCGAGGGTCTGCGCCAAGCCTCGACGCTGTTCGAGGATGCAGAGGGGCGTATCCAGCTCGTGGTAGAACGTTCCTACGAGACTCTGCTGGCCGACTATCAGGCGATAAAGCGCCAGCTGGCGATCATCCTGGCGATCAGCCTGGCGCTGATGCTGGTGGCCGCCATCCTGATCGCTCGAGGCGTGAGTCTGCCGCTGTTGCGGCTGGTAGGGGCGGCCAAGAGTGTGGGGCGAGGGGAACCTCTGGATCTCGATCGGCTTCCCCGCCAGGGAGAATTTGGGCTGCTGTCCTCGACCATGCTGAAGATGCAGAACGACCTGGTGCGCCGGGAAGCCGACATTCGCAAGCGCTCACGCCAGGACCAGTTGACCGGGCTAGGCAATCGCCAATGCGCCAACGAGGATATCGAGGCTGCCATCGCCACCGGGCGTCCCTTTACCCTGCTGCGCCTGACCATCAACCATATGCGCCGGATCAACGACACCTTCGGCCATGACTTCGGTGATCAGGTACTGAGTACGCTGGCCGGACGCCTGGCGGATCTGCCGGCACCCAAGGCAGGGGCTTACCGTCTCAGTGGCGACGAATTCCTGCTGCTGCTGTCGGTGTCTCATCTCGACCCGCTGTGGCTTGAGGATACGCATCGTCGACTGACCCGGGCGATCCGTCTGGATGGGTCGCCGGTGACACTCGATTGCGCCATGGGCGAGGCGCGCTATCCGGAGCATGGCGGCGAGGCCAACCTGCTGCTGCGGCGGGCCGAAATCGCACTGGATCGAGCACGTCAGCTACGCCAGTCCTACCAGTGTTACCTGCACGGCCAGGACGAACGCCATCTGCGCCATCTGTCTCTGGTGCGCGATCTCCAGCACGCCGCCAGCAACGGTGAATTCTCGCTGCGTTATCAACCCCAGGTGTCGGCCCTGACAGGCCGGGCCCTCGGCATGGAGGCACTACTGCGTTGGGATCACCCCAGGCTCGGGCGCATCCCTCCGGATGAATTCATTGCCCTGGCCGAACGCTCGGGGCTGATCCACCAGCTGACCCAGTGGGTCATCGACACCGGCTGCCAGCAGCTGGCCAGGTGGAGCGAGGCAGGGCTCAATATGCGCCTCGGGGTGAATATCTCGGCCATGGACCTGCAGCAGCCAGGGTTGATCAAGCGGGTCGAGCGGGCGCTGGACCGCCATGGCCTGCGCGGTGAGCGTCTGTGCATCGAGCTCACCGAGAGCGCGCTGATGGAGTCGCCGGAGATGGGGGCGCGCAAGCTGCAGTCATTGCGCGCCATGGGGGTGGAGCTGGCCATCGATGACTATGGAACAGGCTATTCGTCGCTGGCCCAGCTCAAGCGTATGCCGGTCCAGGAGCTGAAGATCGACAAGTCTTTCGTCATGCAGCTGGTGAAGGGGTCCGAGGACGACGTCATCGTGTCCTCCACGATCGAGCTTGCTCACCACCTGGGGCTCAGCGTGGTCGCCGAGGGGGTGGAAGACCAGACGGTGGCTGACCACCTGGCGGAGCAAGGCTGCCATATGCTGCAGGGCTTCCTGATTTCACGACCAATGACCGACGAGGCCGCCACCGAGTGGCTGCGCAGTCGCGTCGGGGACGGCATCCGCGACGCCGCCAACGAAGAACTGCGCTGAGCCTTGACGACGCTGTTTCAGGCGAAGCCGCCGTTGGCGCGGATGACCTGGCCATTGATCCACTCGGCCTCGGGGCTTAGCAGGAAGGCGATCACCGCGGCGATGTCTCGCGGTTGGCCCAGTCGCTCCAGTGGTGGCATATGGGTGAACCTTTCGATCTGTTCCTCGGTCTTGCCCGAGCGGAACAGTTCGGTATCCACCGGTCCCGGCGCTACCGCGTTGACGGTGATCCGCCTGCCGCGCAACTCGCCGGCAAACACCCGGGTCAGCGACTCCACCGCAGCCTTGGTGGCGTTGTAGAGCCCGTAACCAGGCAGATTCAGCGCCAGCGCGCTGCTCGACAGGTTGACGATTCGGCCGCCATCTTCCAGTCGCGAGGCGGCTTCCCTCAGGGTGTTGAAGGTGCCGCGCGTGTTGGTCTCGAAGTGCGTGTCGTAGTCGTCGTCCGCCGCCTCGGCGATGGGCACCGCCTTGAGCACGCCGGCGTTGTTCACCAGCGCATCGACGCGACCGAAGTGCTGCATGGCAGTGTCGAAAAGCTGCGCCACTTCGTCGGTGCGTGAGATGTCTGCCTGAACGGCCAGCGCCGCGCCGCCCTGGGCCAGGATCTCCTCGACCAGGCCGTCGGCGACTTCGCGGTGATGGGCGTAGTTGATGATCACTGCATAGCCATCGTTGGCCAGACGCCGACTGATGTCGGCCCCGATACCGCGTGAGCCACCGGTGATGATGGCGGCCTTGGGAGAGTCGGATTCGCTCATGCTTCAGGCCTCTGGGGGTGCGTCGTAAACCTGGGGGCGCCGCCGCCGATGGACAAGCCTAAAGCGGAGGCATGTGAGCAGCGATTCAGCGCAGTGCGATCGGTGGATCATCGAGCCCACGTACGCCGGGAAGCGCTTCGCTCAGGTCGAACAGGAAGGTGGCGCCGTCCTGGCGGCCTTCCTTGTGTTCTCGCTGTCCTTCGGTGGCGGTGGTGATCAGCAGGGTGGTCAGCTCACGCCCGCCGAAGGCCGGGCAGGAGGGCTGGTCGGCGTTGACCCTGACATGACCGACCTCCTCGCCATCCGGCGTCAGCCGGGCAACCCGCCCTGAACCCCATAGCGCCAGCCACATGTAGCCATCGGCATCGATCACTGCGCCGTCCGGGTTTCCCGGGTCGTCGTTGAAGTCCGCCCAGGGTTCGGGCTCGGCCAATTGCTCGGGCCTTGCTGCTACCCCGTCCTGAAGGAAGGCGCCGCCATCCTGGCGCAACGGGAAGCCCTCGGCGTCGAGCGCCCAGCGCATGACTACCCCGGTGGCGGTGTCGGTGAAGTAGCCAAGGCGACCATCCGGCGAGAAGCACAGGGCATTGGGGATGGTAATGTCTTGCTTCAGGCAGAAGATCTCGCCGCGGTACAGGCGATAGAGGCTTCCGGCTGCGGCTTCGGCGGCCTTGCCCATGGTCGAGAACCACAGCCCGCCGTGGCGATCGATGCGCGCATCGTTGCTGCGCGTCACCGGGTTGTCAGCCTCCACCTCGCGCCAGGGTGACACGCCGCCGTGGGCGTGGTCGCGTTCCTTGAGGCCGTGTTCGGTGACCAGCAGATCATCACCGCTGGTCAAGGGGGCGGCGAAGGACACCAGCTCATCCAGCGCCTGGGACTGATGATCGCCGTCTTCGAGGCGGTAGCGATGTAAGCGGCGCCCGAGGATATCGAGCCAGCGAAACTCGCCACGCCGGGCGTCCCAGCTGGGGCCCTCGCCGAGTTCGCAGGGGGCCTCGACGATGGCGTGAGCCTCGCCAAGGCAGGGGGATGCGGAACGGGACATGACGTCTCCTCGAACTTGGCGGATGGCTCCTTGGGGCGCGCATCCACCAGTACTGTTGTCATTGTTCGGCAACGCGATCAGCCGTCGCTCACCACTCGGCGACGGAGCCGTCATCGTGCTGCCATACCGGGTTGCGCCAGCGGTGTCCGACCTTGGCGCGTTCCTCGACGAACGCCTCGTTGATCTCGACGCCCAGGCCTGGCCCTTCGGGAATGGCACAGAAGCCGTCCTCGATCGCCAGCGCGTTCTTGTCGACCAGATAGTCGAGCACGTCGTTGTCCTTGTTGTAGTGGATGCCCATGCTCTGTTCCTGGATAAAGGCATTGTGACATACCGCATCCAGCTGCAGCGACGCCGCCAGGGTCAGCGGGCCCAACGGGCAGTGGGGCGCCAGGGCCACGTCGTAGGCCGAGGCCAGGGTGGCGATCTTCAAGCCTTCACTGATGCCGCCGCAGTGAGACAGGTCCGGCTGGACGATATCGACCATGTTGTCGGCGAGCAGGTCACGGAAGGCGAAACGGGTGTGCAGGCGTTCGCCGGTGGCGATCGGGGTAGCCAGATCTTGGGCGATGGTCTTGAGCACCGGCAGGTGCTCGGGTGCCACCGGCTCCTCGATGAACATCAGGTGATAGGGCTCGAGCTCGCGCATCAGTGTCTTGGCCATGGGCCGATGGACACGGCCGTGGAAGTCCACCGCGATGCCCACATCGGGGCCGACGGCGTCGCGAGCCTCGGCGATGCGGGCGACCGCCTCGTCGATCTTGCGATGGCTGTCGACGATCTGCATCTCCGGCGTGCCGTTCATCTTGAAGGCGGTAAATCCCTGATCGGTCAGTGCCTTGGCGCCGGCACCCACGTCGGCGGGACGATCGCCGCCGGTCCAGGCGTACATGCGCATGCGATCACGCACCTTGCCGCCCAGCAGTTGATGCACCGGGACGCCGAGTTCGCGGCCCTTGAGGTCCCACAGCGCCTGGTCGATGCCGGCGATGGCGGACATCAGAATCGGGCCGCCGCGATAGAAGCCGGCCCGGTACATGACGTTCCACAGGTGCTCGATATTGCGCGGATCCTGGCCGATCAGGTAGTCCGACAGCTCGTGCACTGCGGCTTCCACGGTGGCGGCCCGGCCCTCGATGACCGGCTCGCCCCAACCGTAGACGCCCTCGTCGGTCTCGATCTTCAGAAAGCACCAGCGCGGCGGAACCTGCCAGGTCTTGAGTCGGGTGATCTTCATGGTCGATGCCTCTTGTGGGGGCCTGCTTGGCCCGATGTCGATGGGGTTGGGTGAAGCGGGCGGACGGGCTTAAAGGTGTCGCGACGCAGGTGTCGTGATGCCACTGGCCGGGAGCGTCTTGTCCAGGTCACGTGCGGTGCGCTCGAGCAGCAGTTCGGTGGCGCGGCGGGCCTGCTCTGGCTGCCTCAGGCGAATCGCCTCGAGTAGCTGGCGGTGGCGCTCCAGGCTATCGCTGAGTCCACGCGCATGGCCACCTGCTGCGTCGTCCGTGGGGCCGTCAGAGGAACTTCCGGCATGGCGCTGCGAGCGCTGGATCAGGGCCACGATGGAAGGTCTCAACAGCAGCCCCATCTGGCGCCAGACCAGGTTGTGGCTGGCGCGATAGATGGCGTCGTGAAAGGCTACATCGTGTTCGGCGTGGGCCAGTCTTTGCGAGGGCGCATCGGCGGTCTCGCGCATGCCGACGAAGGCGCGTTCGATGCGTGCCAGGTCTTCGCCGGAGGCGTTAAGCGCCGCCAGCTCGCCGATATAGGGCTCCGCTGCCAGGCGAAAGGCGAACACCGCCTCGACCAGTTGCGGGTGGGGCGCGTCCAGGCTGGCCATCCAGCCGCTCATCTGCGGATCCAGCAGATGCCAGTCGACGATATCGCGCACCACGGTGCCGCGACCTGCGGTGCGCTCGATCAGACCCGCCGCGCTGAGTTCGCCCAGGGCGTTACGCACCCGATTGCGGCTGGCCTCGAAGTGCTGGCACAGATCCAGCTCCCGAGGAAACAGATCCCCCGGCTGCCAGTGTCCCGACAGAATCGCCCGTGCCAGTACCTCGGCCAGCGCCGCGGCACCGCGACCCTCGGCGGGCCTCGGGAGTGAAGCGAGAGCGTCCATCCAAGTCTCCATAATGTTCGACGTTACTATAGTTAATGTCTGACATTTTAGGCAAGGCAGGAATGCCTCGAATGGGGTAGACCTTGGTGGAAGAATCGATAACGAGGTGCAGCGTCCCGTCTCGCGCTCGTTGGCGTCGTAGCTCGCTGATTCGTGAACATGTCGAGCCATGCAACATCGCCGTCGTCTTGGGCGAAGTTCTGCAGTAGATCTGGTGGGCGACGTGGTGTGACAAAAGTGCTGGAGAATGGATTGAAGCTGAGAAACATCGGGCCAGTCAGTGCCCGCCAGGTCGGCTTCCTCGTCGATGCAATGGTGGGGAGCATCGTCTGTCGGTTGTTGCCTAGGCGAGAGGAGGTCCTGTGGGCCTGACGAGTGTCAGCCTCGAGCGCGCTTTGATTTTCTGAATGTGCTCCTTCCTGGTTTGAAGTGATCGGCAAACGGATGCAGCATCGTCAGCACCAGCCACCAGTGCCTCGTTCAACAGTTCAGCCAGGGAGAGGTCGTGGCGGTTGGCCACATCGATCATGACGGCCAGGCGAGTATGGCCGATGCGCTTGAGGGCTTCCGGCGAGACGACAAGCAGGGCGCCAGACACTTGCTGACCGATGCTCCGCTTGAGCATGACAGGGTCAACATCGATCCGAGCCTTCTGACAGAACGACCACATGTAGCTGTGGATCTGCTCAACCATCTCCTGCATATGTCACCTCGAGAATAGTGAAACGACTTTATCCGTTGCCTCACCCTCGAGCGGCTCAGGCTCGTTGTAAGGGTACCTGGAGCCTTGGTCATGGTAGAGCGTGAAGGCTACTCCCGTCGGGGTCATATCCTCGAGCAGAGCCTGCCCCATGTCCTTTCTCGGCAGACCTGCTTGGTAGCTTTGAAGCAGGTTGATGAACAGGTCACTCAGTAAACGAGGGGGCAGGTTATCGATGGCCCAGGGCGTGAGCACATCCCCCATGACATCCAGGAAATAGTTGATCGACCGGTCCCTGCCGGCGAGGCCCCCTTGTACCTTGTGTTCGATAAAGGCAAGTCGAAGTGTGCGTTTAGCCCTTTCCAGTGGTGTATCCATGGTCTTGTAGTTCCTTTTCTTCTCATTAAATGTTGGCTGGACCATGACTGCCAGGATTTCTACGCGGATACGCGGGCGCGGTGCCGGCAGGAAATGGTGTATCGATACCCTGGTGGCATTCAGAGAGGGAGTGCCTTTGGTTGTAGTCTATCCAGAACGATATCCCTGCGTTGAGCGATTTGACCTGAGTTTGACGAGGATCGTTAGATGGGGTGACCGATGCCTGAAGGGTGTTAACGCCATTTGCCACAAGACTTTCTGAAATGCCAGGGAAAGGAGCCTTAAAGCCGTTTCCTTTCAGCATGTATTTTGACAACTCCACTTAGATTGCTCCGTACGTATCACTTTTTTGGCTGGTCTTTGCCGAGATCTTCTCGTGCGCTGGAGCTCTCGAGGGGCCCACGTCATTGTCTGGTTCAGGATGCATAAATGGACCAGCCTGCCATGCGTGATAGACACGATCAGAGCTACAAGCTGCTGTTCAGTGAGCCCAAGGTGATACGTGACCTCTTGACGGGGTTCGTCGAAGGGGAGTGGGTCGAGCGGCTGGACCTGGACAGCCTGGAGAAGGTCAGCGGCGGTTTCGTGACGGATGATCTTCGCGACCGCGAAGGTGACGTGATCTGGCGGGTGCATTCTGGTGATGATTGGCTGTACCTTTATCTGCTGATCGAGTTTCAGAGCAGCGTCGATCCCTTCATGGCGCTGCGCATCATGACCTACGTGGGGCTGCTGTATCAGGACCTGGTGAAGCAGAGAAAGTTGGCCAGCGAGCGCAGCTTGCCGCCGGTACTGCCTATCGTCCTCTACAATGGAGAAAGGCGCTGGAGCGCAGCGCAGGAACTGTCCGAACTGGTTCATCCCGCAGCGACGGAGCTGGCTCGCTACCAACCCTCGCAGTCCTATCTGCTGCTGGATGAAGGTGCAATCGTCGCCGACGAGCGCTGGCCTACGGACACCCGCAACCTGGTTGCCGCTATCTTTCGGCTGGAGTATCACCACAGCCAACAGGACGTGATCGACACCATCGGCCAGTTGGTGGAGTGGTTGAAATCACCCGGGCAGGCTCGGCTGCGGCGCCACTTCGCGACATGGATCAAGCGCGTCCTGCTGCCCAACTGGGTGCCGGGCGGGAAGGACGACCACGAGCAGTGGCAGGCGCTCAATGACCTTGAGGAGGTACACACCATGCTGTCGGAACGTGCCAAACGATGGCCTGAACAGTGGAAGCAGAAGGGACTCGACGAAGGGCGCCTGGAAGGGCGTCTGGAAACCGCGCGTAACCTGCTTGCGCGCACCGCCATGGATGACCGCGAAATCGCAGAGATCTGCGGACTCGACCTTGAGCAGGTGGCGGAGCTGAGAAGAAAGGAGTGAGCTGAGTCGGCCCGACTCGCAAGATGGATGTGTGTGCCAAGCTGCCGCATCGCTCGATGGCCCGGGTGGCGGTGCGGCCGAGCGCGAGACGCCTTCTCGATTTAGGGTTGCGCATCACGTAAGGCAATGTAATGCAGGTGTGCGTATGTAAGAGTCTAACTTTTGTTAACTCTATGTATAAGGTTTAACTTGCTGATATAGAAGAGGTGTTTCGTTTCTTTGCATAAGAGGGTGCTTCGATGGAGGTTTGAGAGTTGTAGATCTCTTGCCTATAAGGGAATGGCTTGTTTGGCGGTGTGACTGGTAGTTGGCGCCGACCGGACCGATGACGGCCCACGCCTGGTGGCGTGGAAGGCTCATTTCCCGAGCAAACAACGGAGTGTTTGTCATGGCGAAGAATCCGTACACCCAACCGAATCGAGACGAGGCTCATGACACTGAGCGTTGTACCGACGCCAACAGCAAGTCCGACAATCTCGAGACCTACCGCAGTGATGCGACCGGGCATGACCTGCGTACCAACCAGGGCACCCGGATCGCGGACAACCACAATTCGCTGAAGGCCGGCGAGCGCGGCCCGACGCTGATGGAAGACTTCATCTTCCGCGAGAAGATGAATCACTTCGATCACGAGCGCATTCCCGAGCGTATCGTCCATGCCCGCGGTGCGGCGGCTCACGGCTACTTTCAGCCCTATGAGGCGGCGGCAAGGTACTCAAAGGCGGGACTGTTTCAGGATACCGGCAAGAAGACGCCGGTATTCGTGCGCTTTTCCACCGTGCAGGGCGGCCGCGGCTCCAATGACACCGTGCGCGACGTGCGCGGCTTTGCCACCAAGTTCTACACCGATGAGGGTAACTGGGACCTGGTGGGCAACAACATGCCGGTGTTCTTCATTCAGGACGCGATGAAGTTTCCCGACCTCGTGCACGCGGTGAAGCCCGAGCCCCACAACGAGATTCCCCAGGGGCAGTCGGCCCACGACACCTTCTGGGATTTCGTCTCGCTGATGCCCGAGAGCGCCCATATGGTGCTGTGGACCATGTCCGACCGGGCCTTCCCGCGGCACTACCGCTATATGGAAGGCTTTGGCGTCCACACCTTCCGGCTGATCGATCGACAAGGCAAGGCCCGCTTCGTCAAGTTCCACTGGAAGCCGCTGGCGGGCACCCACTCGCTGATCTGGGACGAGGCCCAGAAGCTGTGGGGGCGTGATCCGGACTTCAACCGCCGCGAGATGTGGGGCGACATCGAGAATGGCGATGCCCTGGAATGGGAGCTCGGCATTCAGGTGGTCGAGGAAGAAGACGAGCATGCCTTCGACTTCGATATCCTCGATCCGACCAAGCTGATTCCCGAGGAGCAGGTGCCGGTGACTCCCATCGGCAAGATGGTGCTGGATCGCAACCCGGACAACTATTTTGCCGAGACCGAGCAGGTCGCCTTCAACCCCGGCAATGTGGTACCCGGCATCGACTTCAGCAACGATCCGCTGCTTCAGGGGCGCCTGTTCTCGTATCTGGATACCCAGATGCTGCGCCTGGGTGGCCCGAACTTCCATGAGATCCCGATCAACCAGCCGGTGTGCCCGTTCCACAATCACCAGCGCGACGCCCCGCACCGTCAGACCATCAACAAGGGCCAGGTTTCCTACGAGCCCAACTCGATCGAGGATGGCTGGCCCCGAGAGACCCCGCCGGCGGAAGAAAACGGCGGTTTCGAGAGCTATCAGGAGCGCATCGATGCTCACAAGGTCAGGGCGCGCAGTGAGTCCTTCGGCGACCACTACTCCCAGGCCAGGTTGTTCTGGCATAGCCAGAGTGACGTCGAGAAAGAGCACATCATCGCCGCTTACGCCTTCGAGTTGTCCAAGGTCGAGCGTCCGTGGATCCGTGAGCGGGTGATCAAGGAGATCCTGCCCAATATCGACATGGAGCTCGCGCGCCGAGTAGGCGAGGTGCATGGTGTCAAGCCGCCGGAGCATCCACCGGCACCCTCGGAAGAGTTGGGCACCACGTCGCTGGACGCCTCCTCGGCGCTTAGTTTGATGCATCGCGGTCAGCCGGATATTCGCTATCGCAAGGTGGCGATCCTGGCCGCCGACGGGGTCGACGGTGATCAGGTGGAAGCACTGCAGAAGCGCCTTGAAGCCGAGGGGGCCCAGGGGCTCATCATCGCGCCGTCGATGGCGCCGGTGGCGACCGTTCAAGGCGGCACCCTGACCCCGGATGCCATGCTTAACGGTCTGCCGTCGGTGACTCTGGACGCCGTGGCGGTGGCCCCTGGCGATGACAGTGTCAAGGCGCTGGCGGGTTCCGGCCTGGGGCTTTACTACGTGCAGGAGGCCTACAAGCACCTCAAGCCGATCGCTGCACTCGGCGACGGTGCCAATGTGCTGCAGGCGGCTGGCATCGAGGTGCCGGAAGACGGTGTGTTCTCGGCGCAGACCGTGGACGATCTCTACGCCGATTTCCAGGAGGCGATTCGTGGTCACCGGGTCTGGTCGCGCGACGCCAAGGCCAACGACATGCCGGCCTGAGGTCCGGCGATGGCAGACCCCTTTGAACAGGCGGTCAGCACAGCAGCCCCCGAGGAGACTCGGGGGCTTTTTTTGCCGTCGACTCCGCTCAAGCGCACCACTGGTGACCCTGAGTTCAAGCATCAGCCGGTGTAAGCGTCACCTGGATGAAAGGTGTAGGAGTAAAGACGGTTCCCTCAAGCTAAATAAATTGCCTGAAGTGCGCATCATTGCCCGAGCTGATATCGACCTTGGTTGAGTCATCAGGAGATGTCTTGCAAGAGATGTCGGCGATTTCGTACTGATCGGTGAGACGTTGTTTTTTCTGCTACCGCCACTTTCACGAAGTTGGCGGTTTTTTGTTGCTGTTTCCGTTAGTTACTTATTCAAGTGACTCACTATGTGGTGGATTGGTTGACTATTTGACCGTGTATGGGGCCTTGCCTTGAATGGGATGAATCAAGGAGGCGCCATGGATGAACTGATTCCCCCAAAAGACCGCTCCGGCACCCAGACCCTGAGTCGAGGGCTCGAAGTGCTGCAGTGCGTCGGGCGTGGTATTTCCACGATCAAGGCGCTGTCCCAGGCGATGCAGCTCCCCCGCAGTACGGTGGCCCGTTCCCTGTCCTGCCTGGTCAGAGACGGCTACCTGCACAAGGTGCCCTACAAGGGTTACTACCTCGGGGCGAAGTTGATCGAGCTGGGTGAACGGGCGGCGGAGCAGCAGCCCCTGGTCGATATTGCCAGGCCGTACCTGGAGGCGCTGGCCGAACAGACGCGGGATACCGTGCACTTCGGGGTGCTCGACGGTGGTGATGTGCTCTACCTGTGCAAGTTGCCGGGCAAGCGGACTCTTGAGATGCGCTCGCGCACCGGAGGGCGCATGCCGGCGCTGGCCACTGCCCTGGGCAAGGCAATGCTGGCATCGAAGGATCCCTCCAGCTGGCCCGCCTACTATGCCGCCGTGCAGCGGGTAGCCAGGCCTCGCGAGGATGCTCCTGCACTCAAGTCATTCGCGGAGGTCCGTCGCGATCTGAAGGAAGCCGACGTGCGCGGCTGGAGCTTCGACTGGGAAGAAAACGAGTACGGCATCCGCTGTGTCTCGGCACCGGTCAAGAATCATGTCGATAACGCCGTGGCCGCCGTCAGTGTCACCAGTGTCATCAGCTTTATGCCGAGAGACCGCATGGCAGCCTTGGGCCCCCAGGTCAAACGCACCGCCGACACCATCTCGCGGGCCCTTCGTGGTGAAAGTTAGCAAGCAGCATCGCGTCCATGCGCGGTCGCGCGTGGCGCTCTGTACCTGGCAGCCACCGCCCACGCTGGAGCGTGAGATGGACGTATTGGTCGATACCGGCCCCTGCAGCGCCGGGGATGACATGAATGGACCACCGATGATGCTGGCATCACCTGTCTCTGACGATGTCAGAGAGGCCGTTCCGCCTGCGGACAGTGGTTGCCTGGGATCTTGAAAAGGACACCTGCCATGAACATTGTCTTCTCCGATCTGGATCACGCCGATCATGACATCGAGCAGGACATCCTGGCTTCCGCCGGATTCGACGCACCGATGCTGGCCTGTCGCAGCGAGCAGGATCTGGTCGATCAGCTTACTGACGTGGACATCGCGCTCAACCAGTACGCCCCCTTCACCCGTCGGGTGCTCGAGGCACTGCCACGACTCAAGCTGATCGTGCGCTACGGTGTCGGCGTCAATAACGTGGACCTCGAGGCGGCTACCGACGCCGGGGTGCAGGTATGCAACGTACCTGACTACGGCATGAACGAGGTCTCCGACCATGCCCTGGCGCTGACGCTGGCGCTCACGCGCAAGCTGGTGCCGATGAACCTTGCCTGTCACCAGGGTCGCTGGGACTACGTCGAGGCCATTCCATTGCGGCGGCAGTCGACTCAGACGGTGGGTCTGATCGGCCTGGGGCGGATTGGTCGACTGTACGCTCGGAAAGTCAACGCCCTCGGTTTCCGCGTCATCGGCTACGACGCCTTCTACCGCCCCAGTGCCGAGGATGGCACCGACTATATCGAAGCCGTCGAACTTGATTCGCTCTACGGCCGGGCCGACGTGGTGGCGGTGTTCTGCCCGCTGACGGAGGATATCCGTCACCTGATCGACGCAGGGGCACTGGCCGCGATGAAGCCCGGGGGCTTTCTGGTCAACACCTCACGAGGCGGGATCATCGACGAGGTGGCACTGGCCGAGGCGCTCGCCTCCGGTCACGTCGCCGGGGCAGGACTCGACACCACCGAACGGGAGCCGCTGGAACCCGATAGCCCGTTGTGGGCCCAGCCACGCTGTCTGATCACACCGCACATGGCCTGGTATTCCGAGGACGCGGCTGCCGAGCTCAAGCGCAAGGTGGCCGAGGAGGCGGTGCGTTTTGCCAGAGGGGAGGCGGTGTACTGGGCCGTCAATCGGCTCGCGTGACGAACCCTCGAGAAGCGGATGCAGGATCGCTGTGACGACGGGCGCCTTGGTGCCCGTGCTCTTCAATGCCAACAACGCCAATAAAGGAAGACCTCATGCCAAGACTCTCCAGAATGAAGCTGTCCCTGATCGCCGCGGCACTGGCGATGACCCCGGCGCTGTCTCAGGCCGAAACGCTGCGCATGTCCAGCGTGACCTCGACCTCGGCCAAGGACGCCAGTGTCGAGTTCAAGCGCCTGGTTGAAGAGCGGACCGACGGCGAGCTCGAGATCACGCTGTTCCCGGATAACCAGCTAGGCGATGACAGGGTGGTGGTGGAAAGCACCATCTTCGGTGATATCGACATCGGTATCTCCTCGACCAGTCCGATGGCCACGCTGTTTGCGGACCTGTACGTGTTCGATGCTCCCTTCCTGTTCCTGTCGACGGAGGCCACCTACAGCGCCCTGGACGGCGAGGTCGGCGACAAGCTCCTCGAGTCGCTGGAAAGCAAGGGCCTCAAGGGGCTGGCGTTCTGGGAGAACGGCTTTCGCAACTTCACCGACAGCGGCAAGGTGGTGGCCGAGCCGGCAGATCTGGACGGCATGAAGGTGCGGACCATGGAGAATGAGGTCCATCTGGCGGCCTGGCGCGCCTACGGTGCGAATCCGACACCGATGGCCTTCACCGAGCTGTTTACCGCGCTGCAGCAGGGGACCGTGGACGCCCAGGAAAACCCGCTGGGCATCATCGACGGCAATCGCTTCCAGGAAGTGCAGGACCATGTGTCGCTGACCCAGCACGTCTATACGCCCTACCTGGTGTTCATGAACCTCGACAGGTACAACGCCCTCGACGACTCCCTGCGTGAGGCACTCGACGCCACCATCGATGAGATGACGACGTACCAGCGCGAGCGCTCCCAGCAGCTGGAAGGCGAGATCCTCGACAAGTTTGCCGATCAGGGGGTGACGGTGACCGAGATTACCCCGGAGCAGAAGGAGCTGTGGCGTGATGCCGCCGTCGAGGCCGACATCTATTCGCTGGTCAAATCGAAGATGGAGCATCCCGAGTACCTCGACGAGCTGTTGAAGCCATGACCCGATGAGGCCAGAAGGCGCCCGCCGCACGCGGGCGCTTCGCTGTAGCCTTGCCGACTTCTGTCATCACCCCGCTGCCAGGGAGAGAGCGGATGAAACTTGTGAGATGGCTCGATGAATACGCGGAGATCTCGATCTGCGTGGCGCTGATGTCCGCGATGACGTTATTGCTCGCGGTGCAGGTGTTCATGCGATACATCATGGGCGCGTCGCTGTCCTGGTCCGAGGAGCTCGCGCGCTACTTCTTTATCTGGTTGATTTATCTTGGGATCAGCTACGGCGCCCGGGAAATGCGGCATATCAAGATCGACGCGGCACTCAAGCTGTTCCCGCGCTCGGCGCGTCATTGGGTGGTCATCCTGGGGGATCTGCTGTTTCTGGCCTTCGCGCTTTATGTGGTCTGGACCAGCTGGGCGGTCATTGAGCGTCAGCTGATGCTCGGCCAGGCCTCCCCGGCCATCGGTGTTCCCATGTGGGTGGTCTACGCGGCGCCTTTCGTCGGCTTTGCGCTGACCACTCTGCGCCAGGTCCAGAGCATTCGCTGGCGGCTTGCGCATCCCGACGCCGTACACGACAAGGAGGTGTGAGATGACCGCGACGGTATTGTTCGTGAGCCTGGTCGTATTGTTGATCCTGAACGTCCCTGTGGGCATCGCCATCGGTCTGTCCTGTGTGGTGACCATCCTGTCCTTCGGCACCCTGTCCGAGCTCTATGTGGCCCAGACCCTGGTGTCGGCCACCGATAGCTTTCCGATCATGGCCATACCGCTATTTATTCTGGCCGGCGACCTGATGGGGGCCGGCGGTGTGTCGCGGCGGATTCTCGGGGTGGCCTCGGCCTTCTTTGGTCGCTTCACCGGGGGGCTTGCCATCGTCACCGTGGTGGTGTGCATGTTCTTTGCCGCGGTATCGGGCTCGGGCCCGGCCACGGTTGCAGCGGTGGGGTCCATGGTGGTGCCGACCATGCTCGAGGCCGGCTACTCGAAGTCCTTCGTGCTGGCGCTGGTGGCGGCGGCCGGCAGTATCGGCGTGATCATTCCGCCTTCAATCCCGATGGTGCTGTACGGGGTCTCCACCGGCACCTCGATCTCCAACATGTTCCTTGGCGGTGTCCTGCCGGGGCTGTTGATTGGTCTGGTGCTGATCACCTACGCCTACTTCTATTCCCGCAAGATGGGCTGGAAGGGCGATGATACCCCCTTCGATGGGCGCAGGACCCTGTGCCTGGTGTGGGAGGCCAAGTGGGCGCTGCTCAATCCGGTGATCATCCTGGGGGGCATCTACGCGGGCATCTTCACTCCCACCGAGGCGGCGGCAGTGGCGGCGGTGTACGCCTTTGTCTGTGGGGTGTTCATCCATCGCGAGCTGTCGCCCCGGGATATCTTCAAGACCATCGCAGGGTCCTGCGCCACCACCGGCACGGTGATGGTGATCCTGGGCTGCGCCTCGACTTTTGCCCGTATCCTGACCATCGAGCAGATCCCGGTGGCAATCGCCGACTTCATGCTGCAGTTCTCGTCGAGCCCTGCGGTGTTGCTGCTGGTCATCCTGGTAATGCTGCTGCTGGTGGGCTGCGTCATGGATACCACACCGGCGATTCTGGTGCTGTCACCGATTCTCTATCCGGTGGCGACCTCCATGGGTATCGATCCAGTGCACTTCGGCATCGTCATGGTGGTCAGCCTGGCCATCGGCTTCATTACGCCGCCGCTGGGGATCAACCTGTTCGTGGCCTCGCGCATCGGCAATGCCTCGCTTGGCACCGTGATCAAGGGCATTGTGCCCTTCGTGATCGTGATGATCCTGACCTTGCTGGTGATCGCCTACGTACCGCAGCTGTCGCTGGTATTGCTGTCGGTGTTCAGCGGCTAGCCGCCGCTTGGGGGAGGCGAAGGAGCAGCCTTGCCCTGGGCCATCGTCAGGCCCAGGGCAAGGTGCTGCCTGGAACCTCAGCGGTCCAGATAGTTGCGATAGATGCGCGCCATGCGCTTGCGGTCGCGGTAGCCCCTGAGTTGTTGCGTTTCCAGATGGTGGGGACGCGCCTGGCCGTCGTCATCGAACACAAAGGAGCGGCTGGCCCCCATGATGCCGGGGGCGGAGCTATAGATGTACAGCACCAGCAACTCGAGCACGTAGTCGCTGTCTTCGCCCTGACACAGGGTATTGTCTTCGTCCTCGATGTCGGCGGCGCGTGCCCGGCGCACCAGACTATCGATTTCGCCGGCATCCAGGTGGGCGTTAGATGGCAGCGGACCCTGCAGCGTACCCCTGGAGATGGAGGTGGGGGTGTTGCCGTTTTCGTCGGTATCCACCTCCGACACGGTGCAGCGGCGTATTCCGCACTTCTCGTGCAGCCACACCTGGACGGTCTCGATATGGATGCCCTCAGCGCTCATGTTGCTGATCAGGCAGCGGCCCTGGGTGGACAAGCCCATCACCTGATTGATGACCACCTTGGGGCGCCGCTGGCGACGGAAGCCGGCGTAGAGCAACTGAGCGTAGAAGATCCAGACCGCCAAGGTGCCGAGGCTGGTCATGAATTGCAGAAAGGTACCGTGGCTGGAGATCCATTCCATGGGAGAGGTCCTTGTGGCAAAGAGGGGGAGTGAGATCGAGTCCATGATCTCCACGTACGACGCTGCCTTTATTGTGCAGGGCCGAGCATCTAGAAAGAGTGGGTCAGCGGTGACGGACTTGCAAGACGTGGGGAGGTGAAGGGGGGCGTGCAACGAAAAACGGCCACCGCTCTGATGAGCTAAGTGGCCGTCTTTACTAAATTCTTGGTCGGAGTAGCAGGATTCGAACCTACGACCTCTGCCTCCCGAAGGCAGCGCTCTACCAAGCTGAGCTATACTCATTCTCTTGAGAAACAATAGGTTATATAGAGTCATAAGGCGTGCATATACCTCGAAATCGTGTCTGCTGACACCTAATTGACACCTAGTTTTCGGGGTAGGTATGGGTAAGGTTATTGTACGAATAACCAGGCGACTTTTGGAAAGCACAAGGGCGAACGGCGACCTTTGGGATAGTGACATCGCGGGCTTTCATGCTCGAATCGGCACAAGAGCGACAACCTTCCGTATCGCCTACAAGACCATGGCGGGCAAGAGGCGGGTACTGTCCTTGGGTCGGTACGGGGTGCTTTCCGTGGAAGAGGCACGACAGGCTGCCAAGGAAGTGCTTGCCACGGTGATCCAAGGTCACGATCCGAGACAGATAGAGCACGAAGCCAGACAAGAGGCAAAGGAAGTCTTTACCACGCTTGGCGAGTACCTGAACGGTCCCTATACGGTCTATCAGAACCGGCGGAAGGATGGACGAGGCACGCTTAACCGAATCAGGAATGACTTCTCTACGTGGCTGTCCCTGCCCATGGTAGAGCTGTCCAGCGTGCGCGTAGAGACGTGGCAGGCGAATGAGGAAGCCAAAGCCAAGCCTAGGGTCTACTCATCTCTGAAGCGTTCCTACGGCGCTCTCTTAGCTCTTCTGAACCATGCTGTCAATAGACAGGTTATCCCCCATAACCCGCTGAAGGGCATAAAGCTTCAGAAGCCTGCTCTGAAGGAAGATGATTTCATCAGTTGTGCCGTCAGGCGGTATCTTGAAGATGCCGAGGTCACAGCGCTGTTCTTCGGGCTGGATAGGTACCAAGACAAGAGACGACAGGAAAGACGCAGTAGCAGGGCTCACGGCAAGCCCTACCTTCCCTGCCTTGATGATGTGGCCTACGTGGACCATGTGAAGCCCTTCGTCCTGACCATGTTCTATACGGGCTTTCGCCCCGGTGACTTGTTTGGTCTTCGCTGGGAGCACGTCAATCTTCAGTTCAAGACCATTCGCAAGGTCATCGAGAAGACGGCACATCATAATCCTCAGCCTCAGACCTTCCCCTTGTCGTCCATGGTCCTTCAGGTACTGACGACTTGGCATCAACAGCTTGGGAAGCCTTCGATGGGATACGTTTTCACTTCACCTGTCACGGGGGGAAGGCTGGCATCTACTGCCATGCGCAAGCCATGGAATACGATAAGGGCATTGGGTGGTCTCGCCCCTCACCTTGCGCTCTATACACTCCGGCACAACTTCGCTTCTCAATTGGTCATGGCGGGGGTTGATCTGCTGACGGTTAGCCGCTTGATGGGACACTCCAACATTGAAACCACGATCAAGCACTACGCGCACATGAAGCCCGATCATCAACGTGATGCCGTCGAGAAGATGGGTGAGTCTGAAGAACTAAGGAAGGCTGTCTGATATGCAATCTAAGAAAGGAACCAACTACATGAAATTCTTCATCGACCATCTCGCCAATCAGCTCTTTCATGACATCGAGTGGAGAATGGACAACAGTCAGTCTCATGAAGAGTGCATGATATGGTCCAAGAGACTGAATGAATTTGAATCGTTGCTAGGCAAGATGAGCAGGGGAGGCGAGGTGTAGCAATATGCCCCTGTAAAGCCCTGAGAGCCCCTGTAAGCGACGTTGGCTGTGTGGTTAATACAACCCCATGGGTAATGTCCTGTGATCGCTTATATGGGCTCTCTGGCGGCTGTCTTAGGCTGCTGTGGGTAAGTCTTCCTTCTTCATCCAGTTGTAGATTGTCTGTCTTGTTACACCCAGAAGTGAAGCCACTTCGGATACACTATAACCATCCTTCAACATCACCAGTGCTTTCCTCTTTTTCTCTGATCTGCTCAAAGATGATGCACTTTGTGGAGTGGGTACCATCAGGGAAGTATCAATGTGGCACGCAATTTTTAATGCTTCTTGTATCTCCAATGCCGCACCCTCACATGGCACAATATGTGTTGTAGGCGACTCTTGTAACTCATAGTTCCTGATATCCGTTCTTGCGATATGTTGCACCATGGCTTCAATGTATCGCTCATATCTGATGCATTTCTCTCCCTCTACCACATCCACTTTCATCAGTTCCAGCATCCTACGGTTCATCCTTCCCTGTAGTGGATCTGGATTACCATGGATGAAATTAACTGTTGTAGAGTGCGATGAATACCCATTCAATCCCCTAGCATCGAAGGGAGTAATTTCGACATTGCTGTACCTGTCGAAAGGGAATGTCTTGGCCCAGTCGTAAATCTGGACTAGTGCAGGACGCCCATTGAGCGAGTCCAACGCATTTCCGAGAACACTCCAGCCGATACAGCTTTCATCAAAAGTATCTGACCTCGTACCATCCTTGCGTGTAAGTAGTATGGTCTTGCTAATCCTCTCACCACTGAATAGTGGTATGATCGTAGGAGCCATGCTGTAACTCTTAGACTCCGGCTGATACCGGGATTCCTCAATTGTGAAGCCCTTCGAGATCACGAATCGATAAAATAGAGTCTTCTCAATGGCGTTGCCAAGAACATGAAACTCATTTGAACTTTCAATGATTTCTGAGAAGTCGTGATAGGCAGACTTCATGATGATGTATTCTTTATCCTTCTTCTCAAGAGTGATTTCAGCAGTCGGATCAATCAGACCACCAAACATAACAATGCTGGGGTATATTTTGGCCCTATGTGCTTGAGGGTAACGCTCTCTTATCTCATGTTCCATACCCTCCATCATAGTAACAGTGCCATCCTCGTGGACTTGAACTCTTGAGTCGAAGAGATCACCAAAGGTGCTGAATCCAATAGCGGCACTCTGGCAGTTGTTAATGTTTGGTACTTCGTCTATGACGACACACCAGCCCTGTAGCCTTGCGGCATCAATGCTAAGTAAAGCTGTATGGGTAATAATAACCACACACCCGTAGTCTATTTCTTGAAGCGCTTTTTCGATACTGTCTTTCACGTTTCCTAAAGTTATACTCTCGCTATTGAGTATCGTGGTGGCGATCCCTGATGACACGAGCCTATCTTTGATGTCATTACCTAGCTTGATCGTGGGTGCTGCAAGAAGAACCCTATCGTGCCTCTTTACCCCATCGATGAAGTGTTGCGTCTTTCCCGCCCCTGGAAGGGCGTTTGCGATATGCACTGCGTTGTTCATTGTTTCTCTTTCCTCATGTTGTTTAAGCCATAGGCTCTCCATCATCATCGAGTGATGAGGTTGTTTGGCGATTCGTTGATGTGTAAAAAAATCCTTAGAGTGTTTAAGGAAAATTTGACACTTTATATATTTGATAAAGTAGTCCCTTCTACCATATCCATTCCATCCAAAGAAGAGGGGCTTTAGGATGGATTGAAGCCAAGCCCCTCCTGTAAGCCATCTGCTGTAACACAAATGACTAGATGCCCTAGAGAAGGTAATAGAAAATTTCAGGGTCTTCTATCAGAGCCTTTTTCGGATTCAGCGACCAAGCACATCCATTCAATCAAGTCTTGGACGACTGAATCTCAGACACACGTCTTCCTTCCACTAGTGCTGGAATCGAGTTGTGGTCCTGCTCTGAAGTGTCTAGCAGACGCTAGAGTTATCAGTCAATGTCGACATTTCTCGGAATGCGAACATTGCAGCGTGCATAGTATCAAGTACGTGAACTCGATCCATGTCATCTGGGCTATCGAAGTTGGTTGAACTTGTGATGAGTTCAATGGAGCTTTGAAGATCATAGCTTATGTGATCAATATTGAAGCCAAGCTCTTCAGTTCGAATGATTGTACTATTCTCTTTGTTATGGGTGCGGACTTCATGTCCTTTATTTTCTTGCACTAATGTTCCTTCTGTTAGATTGAATTCCGTTTCCCCACAGGTATACGTCAGGCCAATTTTTGGAGCCTGGAGGTGCCGCAAGATGTGGGGGTGTCCATCAGAGACACGAAGCTAGACCCTAGGAGTTGAGAGGGTGCTTCGTTGGTAGTGATCCGACGTGTTGGGCATTATGCCGAATTGCCAGACCCAGCTTCAACAATATATAAGATGAATTTGTTTTGGGTGTGGTAAGGCCATGCCTCGGGAGTAAGTGGGAGTGGCAGAGAAGCCAGTAACCATGCACCATTCCGCATAGTATGCATACTGGATACCATAGAAGATTGAAGTCTTTGGAAGGTCTACGAGGCTGGGATTCCTGACTGGCAAGGTGAGATGGTGACCCCTGTCTTCACTTCAAAACGCTCTGCATCAAGATGTACCTTGTACGGCACTCGTTTGCCACGACTCTTGTACATCACGCTCTTGGCATCAAGGAACTCGCCGAAGTCACTTTCCTTCGCCTTCAGGAGCCTTGCTACGTCCCTGAAACCTAGACACCCCTCCCCGTGGTAGACGTAGTTCTCCACAAAGCTGACGGCGGGAGCTGCTACTTCAAGAGCCTTTGCCTTCTCTTGGGCTTCCTTCTCTGCCCGTAGCTGCCCTTCCTTGGCATCGGCCCATGCCCTGGCAGCGGCAATGGGATCGGTAAAGTCTGGTAGCGCAATGGCCTTAGCCTGCTGTTCCAGTTCCTGCCAGCGGTCCACGAGACGGGCAGTGAACTCAGGGCAGAGCTGGGCGACGACCACGTAGCTATCGCGGCGGCCTTGCTCACCTTGGAAGATGTAGACCTTGGTGGTGTAGGGTCGGTTGTTGCCCTTGGTTTCTTGCACGTCCCCCATTGGGGGACGTGCGATAACCCCACGTTCTGAAAGGCGTTCGGTGGACTGCTTCACCTTGTCGTGGCGGGACTCGACCAAGTCGGCGATCTCCAGGCTGGACATGGTGAGGTTTGTTTCAAAGTTTACTACTGCGTTCAAATAGAGCCTCCTGATCTAGCATTTTTAATGCAATACATGTAACAGACATTATGAAGCTCAGTAAGCTGTGATGAAATTTTCGCGTAATCATCACTCCCTGTTTGTTTCCACATCTCCATAGTTATCTCTGAGTAGAGAAACGCAATATCTGCGATCATCTTCATTTTTAACAGAATATCTTCAGTCTGTTCAAAACGACCCTCAAGGTCGGCAATCATTTGTTTATATAGCTCAAAATTGAAATCCACTTTTCCTCAACCCTCTCCGAAACCAACACTCATACAGCGCTTGCTCTTGATACTCTTCTGCAATACCTCGTCCAGCATGGCCTCTAGCATCCGTGGCTCGATGCGGTTCGTGCACTGGACGTACAGCAGGGCATCGTGAAGCTTCTCTACAGCCCATCCCTCGATCTTCTTCCAGTTCTCAGGGTCATCCTGACGCTTCGGGACTGGAAACCTGACGATATTGGTCATGCCGCTACCTGCACGTTCATCTGCTCAAACACTTCATCCAGAAGCTCAATCGGGTAGATGTTCACTGCGGTATTCCGTGTCACACCTTCACCATCAACAAAGGTCTTGTGCTGCTGATCAAGCTCGATCCCTCTTTCCCGTGCCAGCTTCGTTGCCCGTCTCCCCAGCACCGACCGTTCACCACGAGACGGGTAGTGGTTATCCCGAGACACGTAAGTCGCCACGGTGACGAAGCTCACGAGAGGACGCATTTGGTCGTTCTCAGCCTGAAGCTGTCGATTCATCTCCATCAGGTTCTGGTTCTGCTTCAACTGGTCCAGAAGCTGCTCTACGGCCTTGATATGGGTATCCGGCAGGGCCAGGGTAGCGGAGCGGTCAGGCTCGACTACGTGCAGCTTGGCAGCACCCGTCAGGATGTCCTCGATCATGGCGTCACAGGCTACCGCGAATCGCACGTCCAGCCAGCGGGCGAAGAAGACGGCCAGCTTGGGATGCGCCCAGGTGCCTCCTGTTGCCCTTCCTCGCGTCGAGTCGGTAAGAATCCGGCGGGCTGCGTCGATCTCTTCAGAGCGGTTGCTAAAATCATTGGAATCCCAATGATTTGAAATTGTGCCAGCCAATTCAACGACATACTGACGTGTCGAGAGGTTCGACCAGAAATTGATCAGTTGCTTCCCAAACTCCTTCGCCGCCTTCGTCATGTTGAAGTAGCCGTCCTCACGGAAGGTGAAGGTCTTGCCGTTCCAGTCTTTCTTGATAATGCTGCTCAAATGTCTTCCCTCAAAATTCAATCCATGGATTCCCGACGCAGATCACGTTGGGGATCTTCATTTCGTGCCACAGCCTGACCATGCAAGGCCGATCATCAACAACGCCTTTCACGTTGTAGGTGGGTTCTACGTATCGAAGGAAAGAAGGGTCTAGGATATTTCAAGCAGGGGGTGGGTGATGCTCGACCTAGTTCATTCATGCATAACGCACGTACTCACGATTTGCTGTGATTAATAGGGTATACCTGAGAGAGTACGGACTAGAGAGGCCTGTAATCGTATTCATAAATACTGATTTACAACCCAAACGAGCACGGCAATAATGAACACATCCTAATGAACATGGAGTGTTCAAAGTGACTTTCATCCGCGCTTATCTTCGAGCTTCTACCGATGACCAAAACGCCAGTCGTGCCCGTGAAGCTCTTGAAGCCTTCTGCGATGCCAAGGGTGTAAGGGTCGCTTCTTGGTACATCGAGAATGCCAGTGGCACCAAGGCTGACCGCACCGAGCTGGTACGACTGATTGACGATGCCCAGTCGGGGGATGTTCTTCTCATTGAGCAGGTTGACCGCCTGACACGTCTCACCAAAGGAGACTGGGAGAAGTTGAAGGGTGCTATTCAAGGTGCAGGACTTCGTGTGGTAGCGCTTGACCTGCCCACAAGCCACACTGCCATGACGATCAGCGCCAGCGATGGCTTCACGGCACGAATGCTGGATGCGGTAAACGCTATGCTTCTTGATATGCTGGCTGCTGTCGCTCGCAAGGACTACGACGACAGGCGTAGGCGACAGGCTGAAGGGATAGAGAAGGCCAAGGAGAAGGGAGCCTACAGGGGCCGTCCTGTGAACGAGGCGTTGCACCAGAGGATCAGAGAGTTAAGAGAGAAGGGCTTCAGTATCAGGAAGACGGCTGAGCTTGCGGGATGTGGGGTCTCGACCGTTCAGCGAGCCTTAACTTCAGTCGTAAAAATGTAGGGTTCGTGTATAAGCTATCGCGGAAATATATGTAAGAGATCTCTTGTTTCTCTTGGTGTCTGAAGTTTTTTGTTATGGCATAGGAACGAGGTCTAAGCTGTCCTGTAAGGCGGTACTATATCTTCCTCATAGTCGGAGAATGGGGAATGGTGCTGCATGTTCAATCTAGGGGATGGAGCAATTTTTGTTGGAGACTACAGTTCGCATGGTGGAAGAGTGGTCTCCGGTCAGGCGAATTATATAGTTAACGGAAAGTAAGTGGCTGTGGTAGGTGACTTGGTCGCGTGCCCGGTCAAGGGGCATGGTGTCTGCCCTATTGTCGAGGGGCATCCTACCATCACGGTCAATGGAAAATCCGTTGCTTTTGATGGCTGTCACACGGCCTGTGGGGCGACCCTGATCTCTTCCATGAATAGCGTGCATGCACTTGGGGATGAGCGTCAGCCTTCCGCACAGGCCTACTACGACACAGCGGTGTCACGACCACGACAGTATCCTGGTGCTGGAATCCGGCAGTCCTTCACCAATACGGAACCGGCTGAGGCTCCCTGTAAACATCCTGACCAAGCACTGGACCTGGCGGCATTTATCGTGGATGAGATTCAGAGGAATGTCGTGTCTCGGCCAGGCCGGATGATGTCACTCTGGAACGGGCAGAGTAGCGAGCTTTCCATTGATATATTCACGCAAGAGATGGACAGCATGGGTGGCGAGTACCCAACGCTGGCGAATATCCGCAACTTCTTGATGCCGAAGGCTCCTAGCAGGACATTTGCTCTTGCCCTGTGGACGTTGATGGTGAGGGAAAATGGGCCGTGGGATCATAAAGCGGAAATAAGTAGGGATGTCAATGGTTATTTCGCATCACTCGGCAAGTCCTCCTATCGATATCATCACAAATACGGCGAGTACGAGTACTACTACGATATATGGGCGAATATTCACTACGGATATGTCAGCCTGTACTGTGGCTTTTCTGAAGGACTGATGTTGGATGGTGCAGGGCTTGAGCAGATTGGCTCCGACACTCTGCATGATGACCAGGAAGTCACGTCTAGATCGGAGATTCCTAGCGGGTTGCCTTGGCCTTTGCCTGATTGGCTTAGCCCGCGTACCTATGACGATGTGACAGATAATCTCTCAGTACGCCTGGGGTTCGAGCTATACCACGAATACCCTGACCCTTCAGCGCTTACTGCTGATATCGTGATGCAAAAAATAGCCTCAGCGCCTTACCCAATCAGGCAAGGATCAAAAGTACGTCATGACTGTGCATTAGCCAGAAGCCGGAGAATATAAACAGTGAAGAAGAGAGTCATTGGGGGTGTTGTCCTGCTGCTTGTTAGTAGCCTGTTGGTATATCTATGGCCAAGACAACCTCCCGATGACGTCTTGGATAGGATGCAGGAGATACTTGGTAAGCTTGAAGAGATGTATGATGGTGAGCCAATTTCTATATGGTCGTATTACGCGGAACCTGACGGCCTTAATAGTGAAAGGGTTAAATGGATTCGGAGAGAAATGCGGAAATCATGGCTTGATAGCGTATCATTAAGTTGCCGTAGAAATAGTTGCTTATCCGTCAACTACATTGGCAATGGGTTTGTTAGTTTTGGGGATTCAAGGTATTACAAACATGTTCCTGACGACCTGCTTTACCTAATCGAAGAAACAATAGTAGATAGCGTCGAGAAAGCCATAGAAGAAAACACTGATGTCCATTACGCCTTCTGCGAGAGAACCGAAGTCGAACACTGGTTCTACTGTGAGAACAATCATTGAATGAAATGACAAGAAAAGGAAGCACCAGATATATTGACAGCACTCACCTACGACATCGAGGACATGCTTTCTCTTCAAAAGAGGCTGGGAAAGCGGAAGACTCATAGGGTCAAGTATCACAAACAAGGAATACAGGGAGATGCACAAGGGGCTTCTAAGCCCGGAAGAAGAGCTGTAAGCCTCGAAGATGATCTGGATGGTATCTTGGTGGTAACATCCTTTGAAGAGCTGGGCTAAATTAACGTCGCATTACTTAAAGAGGACAGCTCTAAGAAGCGCTATT
This sequence comes from Halomonas sp. BN3-1, assembly GCF_003056325.1. Lineage (NCBI taxonomy): Bacteria > Pseudomonadati > Pseudomonadota > Gammaproteobacteria > Oceanospirillales > Halomonadaceae > Halomonas > Halomonas sp. BN3-1. The sequence goes on from NZ_PYVV01000009.1 coordinate 181,179, forward strand.
GTATGCTATGGGATAGTATGTGGCTATGCGGTAGCATTTATCATTGGTATGTCAGTCATGACGTTAAATGCGGAAATCACCAGAAAAAATAAACCAATTTACTTTGCCACCTTCTCTTAAAAGAGGGTGGGGGCCCCAAAAGCTCAAAACGTCCCAGTGTTCTTAGACAGGCCCCCACCGGCTCCCGTACCCCCTGCTTGAAATATCCCAACTCTCTTCACTGTGGGCCTGTCTCTGGCTTCCTGTGATCCCTCGTAAGCGCTCCTATTCTCAAGCCAAGCCTTGGCCCTGTCGGTTCTCTAGCGGTCTTCAGATAGCCTTGTAGGCGGCTCTTGGGCAGGGCAGAGGAGACTTGTTGGATGGTGAGGCGTGACCAATCGTTTTGGCACGGAAAATCTGACAGCGTGACGATGTGCGTGGGCGGCAAGCGGTAAGTCACTTGCACATGCACTGGGTCGAACGTGGGTCTTTTCGTAGTGAGGAGCCGGGAAGGGTGGGGTATCATCCGGTCACGAGGTTGTGCGTGCTGACACCTAATTGACACCTAGAAGAGATTGGGGCATCAGAAACGAAAAAGGCTCCTGCGTGAATGTTCGCAAGAGCCTGATTCTACTAAATTCTTGGTCGGAGTAGCAGGATTCGAACCTACGACCTCTGCCTCCCGAAGGCAGCGCTCTACCAAGCTGAGCTATACTCCGATGTTTGAGGTGTGTCCCTCAACGGATGCGTAGTATACGGATCCGTGTGGATGATGCAACCCTCGCGAGCCCGAGTCAGCCACTTTTTTCCAGCTTCCCCGTCACTTGAGGGCACTTGCCCGGTGATTTTCAGGTCTTGCGTTCCACCGCCAGGCGGGCCAGTTCGGCCATGCTGTCGCGGTAGGGCGAGGGCGGCAGATGGTCGAGTTCGGCCAGGGCCTTGGCGGCCATCTCTTCGGCCTTCTGACGGGTGTAGTCCAGTGCGCCGGTGGACTTGACGATGGCCAGCACCTCGTCGAGGTGGTCGAGTCCGCCCTTGCGGATGGCGCGACGCACCAGGCGGGTCTGGTCGGGGGTGCCGGCGGCCATGGCCTGGATCAGCGGCAGGGTGGGCTTGCCTTCGGCCAGGTCGTCGCCGACGTTCTTGCCCATGGCCTTGGCGTCGCCCTCGTAGTCGAGCAGGTCGTCGACCAGCTGGAACGCCAGACCCAGGTAGCGTCCGTACAGCGCCAGCGCCTGTTCCTGGCGTTCGTCGGCGCCGGCCAGGATGGCGCCGCTGTGGGAGGCGGCCTCGAACAGCATCGCGGTCTTGCCGAGGATGGTGTCGAAGTAGGCGGCCTCGTCGGTGTCGGGATTGCCCACATTGGTCAGCTGCTGAACCTCGCCCTCGGCGATGGTGCAGGTGGCGGCGGACAGCACCTCCATGATGCGCATGGAGCCGACCTCGACCATCATCTGAAACGAGCGCGAATACAGAAAGTCGCCGACCAGCACCGAGGGCGCGTTGCCCCAGGCGTCATTGGCGGTGGCCTTGCCGCGACGCATGTGCGACTCGTCGACCACGTCGTCATGCAACAGCGTCGAGGTGTGCATGAACTCGATCAGCGTCGCCAGGGTGATGTGGCGATCGCCCTGATACTCCAGCGCGCGTGCCGCCAGCAGCACCAGCAGGGGGCGCAGACGCTTGCCGCCGCTTTCGATGATGTACTGGCCGATGGTCTCTACCAGCGGGATGCGCGAGGCGAGCTGGTCGAGGATGGTCTGGTTGACGGCGGCGAAGTCGTCGGCGACCACCGCGTGAATCGGCGAAGGAGCTGCTGATGGTGACGGGGTGGCGTTGACTGACATGAAGGCGGCTTCGACTGGAGGTGAGGGAGGCCGTGGGCCTTGGGTTGCCGGTCATGCTATGGGCCGCCCATGGGGGCGTCAAGACGATTAGCGCCCGGCGGCGGCCTCGCGCGGGGTTTTTTCCGGTCTCGCCACTTGACGCTGGTTGTCGGGTTGTGCCCACGCGAGGGTGTCGCTATAATACGCGGCCCACTCATCCATGCTCCCTGTCAGATGGCTGCCAAAAGGGGCGCCACTCGAAGCAGGTCGATCAAGAGCCAACCCCGATGAGTTTCTGGAGAAACAGCATGTACGCAGTGATCAAGAGCGGTGGCAAGCAGTACCGCGTTCAGGAAGGCCAGACTCTCAAGCTCGAGAAACTGGAAATCCCCACCGGCGATACCGTCGAGTTCGACGAGGTTCTGCTGGTCGGTAACGATGACGACGTCACCGTTGGTGCCCCGCTGGTCGAGGGTGCCAAGGTCAGCGCCGAAATCGTCGCCCACGGCCGTGGCGAGAAGGTGACTATCATCAAGTTCCGTCGCCGCAAGCACAGCATGAAGCGTCAGGGCCACCGTCAGTGGTTCACCGAAGTTAAAATCACCGGAATTTCTGCCTAAATACGCCTCGCCCCCGGGCGAAGGCGTAGCGGACTATTCCCTCAACGAGCGAGGACTTTGCAATGGCTCATAAGAAGGCAGCCGGCTCCACACGTAACGGTCGCGACAGTGAAAGCAAACGCCTTGGCGTCAAGCTGTTCGGCGGCCAGGCCGTGACCCCGGGTAACATCATCGTGCGTCAGCGTGGCACCCGTTTCCACGCCGGCACCGGTGTTGGCATTGGCAAGGACCACACCCTGTTCGCTCTGGACGAAGGCGTGGTCAAGTTCGAGACCAAGGGTCCGAAGAACCGTAAGTTCGTCAGCGTCGTCTCTGCCTGAGACCGCCCGAACGCCATGGGCCGCCGGCGAGCGTGACTCGCTTGCCGACAGGCCCCGGAAGGCCCCGCCAAGCGCGGGGCCTTCTTGTATCATGGTGGAAAGCATCCGCCAGGAGAGTGATAGATGCAGTTCGTCGACGAAGCCTCGATCATCGTGGAGGCAGGCAACGGAGGTAACGGTTGCCTGAGCTTCCGGCGCGAGAAGTACGTGCCCAAGGGCGGCCCGGATGGCGGCGATGGCGGCCATGGTGGCAGCGTCTACCTGATTGGTGACGATGCCCTCAATACGCTGATCGATTTCAAGTATCAGCGCTTCTACAAGGCGCAGAACGGCCAGCCCGGCCAGGGTCGCCAGATGAGCGGCCGCGCTGGCGAGGATCTCCACGTCAAGGTGCCCGTGGGTACCACGGTGATCGACGAGGATACCCTCGAGGTGATCGCCGACGTGACCGAGATCGGCCAGGTGGTGCAGGTGGCCCAGGGCGGCCGCCGTGGGCTCGGCAACATTCACTTCAAGTCCTCCACCAATCGGGCACCACGGCGTACCACGCCGGGCACCGAAGGTGAGCGGCGCAACCTGCGCCTGGAGATGAAGGTGATGGCCGATGTCGGTCTGCTGGGGCTGCCCAACGCCGGCAAGTCGACGCTGATCCGCTCGGTGTCGGCGGCCAAGCCCAAGGTGGCCAACTACCCCTTCACCACCCTGGTGCCGAACCTGGGGGTGGTAAAGCTCGGCATGCACGAGCACTTCGTCATGGCCGACGTGCCGGGGCTGATCGAGGGTGCTTCCGACGGTGCCGGCCTGGGGCTGCGCTTTCTCAAGCACCTGACGCGTACCCGCCTGCTGTTCCACGTAGTGGATGTGGCTCCGTTCGATGAGTCCGATCCAGTGGAAGCCGCCGAGGCGATCATCCATGAGCTGGGCGAGTTCTCGCCGACCCTGGCCGAGCGCCCGCGCTGGCTGGTGCTCAACAAGCTCGACCTGCTGCCCGAGGACGAGCGCGAGGCTGCCGCCGACGAGATCGTGCGTCGACTCGGCTGGGAAGGCCCGGTCTTTCGTATCTCGGCGATCTCCAACGTCGGCACCGAGGCACTGGTGCAGGCGGCCCATCGCTGGCTGACCGAGCAGCGCACCCTCGAGAACGAGGATGAAGAGGCCATGGAGCGCGAGCAGGAGATGCGCCGGCGCATGGAAGATGAGGCGGTGGCCAGGACAGAGGCGCGCCTGGGTCGTCGTCGCAAGCGTGACGAAGACGACGATGACGATCTCGATGACGACGACTACGACGTCGAGGTCGAATACGTTCAATAGCGGTCGTCAGGGGAGTCGACAGCCTCCCCGTTCGGCCAGAGCAGCGGGGCGAGAAAAGGATGCACAGCGGAGAGCGGGTCCCGGGGCGTGACGCCCTGTCCAGCGCGCGGCGGGTGGTGGTGAAGATTGGCAGCGCCCTGTTGACCAACGACGGGCGTGGCCTCGATGACCCCGCCATCGGTGGCTGGGTGGATCAGATCGCCGCCCTGGCGAGTCGCGGCATCGAAGTGGTGCTGGTGTCTTCCGGGGCCGTGGCGGCAGGCATGGTGCGTCTCGGCTGGCGGGCTCGCCCGTCATCGGTGCGAGAGCTCCAGGCCGCTGCGGCGGTGGGGCAGAACGTGCTGACCGAAACCTACGAGAATCACTTCGGGCGCCATGGCCTGGTGACCGCGCAGATTCTGCTGACCCACGACGATCTGTCCAATCGCAAGCGTTACCTCAACGCGCGCTCGGCGCTGAGCACGCTGGTGGACCTCAAGGTGGTGCCGGTGATCAATGAAAACGACACCGTGGTCACCGACGAGATCCGCTTTGGCGACAACGATACCCTTGGCGCCCTGGTGGCCAACCTGCTCGAGGCCGATGCGCTGGTCATCCTGACCGATCAGGAGGGCTTGTTCGACGCCGACCCGCGCCACGACCCCAGCGCCCGGCTGATCGAGGAGGGGCGCGCCGACGATGCTCGTCTGGCGGCGGTGGCCGGCGGCGGCGGCGCCCTGGGGCGCGGTGGCATGACCACCAAGGTGCGCGCGGCGCGCCTGGCCGCGCGCAGCGGGGCGGTCACGGTGATCGCCAGCGGTCGCCAGCCCCGGGTACTGGAGCGGCTGGCCGATGGCGAGCGGCTGGGCACCCTGTTGACCCCGGACCGGGCCCCCATCGCTGCGCGCAAGCGCTGGCTCGCCGGCCAGCTGCAGGTGCGTGGCACCCTGACCCTGGATGCCGGCGCGGTACGGGTGCTGCGCGGCAGTGGCTCGTCGCTGTTGCCGGTGGGGGTCAAGGCCTCCTCGGGTGACTTCGCGCGCGGCGATATGGTTCTGTGCGTCGATGAACAGGGCGAGCGGATCGCCAAGGGGCTGGTCAATTACAACGCCGAGGACGCGCGCAAGATTCTCGGCCAGCCCAGCGGGCGCATCTGTGAGTTACTCGGCTATATGGAAGCGCCGGAGCTGATTCACCGCGACAATCTTGTGGTGCTGGCTTGACCCTGGGCGGTAGCGCGCCTCTTGTTGCTGCTGGCACCTCTCTTTAGGGATATGGTTCCCGTCTTTTCTCCGTGCTCTTATGCGCCGCCGACAGCAGCCGCTGTCGGCGGCGCATGCGCGACATCTGTCCTGTTGCGTGAGCCTTGAAGCTGAAGCGTGCCCTGGTGCGTGGTCTCAGCGGTCTTTGGAGAAGAGGGAGCGTTGTCGATGAAGTCTATTCTGGTAACGGGTGCTGGTTCCGGCGTCGGCTTTGAGGTCGTCAAACTGTTTTTGGAGAAGGGCTTCAAGGTCGGTGGCCTGGATATCAACGTCAAGGCGCTGAACGAGCTGCAGGCGCAAGGGCAGGCGAACCTGTTTGCCTACAAGTGCGATGTCTCCTGTCGTGCCGGTGTGCATGACGCCATCGAGCAGTTCGCCACCGTCTGCGGTGGAGTGATCGATGTCGTCCACTCCAATGCCGGGATTCAGGCGAGTGGCCTGTTCAAGGACGTCGAGCTCGAAAAGTACGAGATGATGAACCTGATCAATGCCATGGGCACGATCTACATCATCAAGGAGGCGCTGCCCTACGTGATGGCGTCCGAGGCAGGCGCCATCCTGCTGACGTCGTCGGCGTCGGCGATCACCGGGCTGCCGATGTTCAGCGTGTACGGTGCGACCAAGTCGTTCGTGACGTCGCTGGGCGAGTCGCTGAGTATCGAGCTGGAGTCCGATGGCATCTATGTAGGGATCATCGAACCCGGTCTGATCAATACACCGATGAACTCCAACAACCCTGACTCCATGGTGTGCACGGAGCAGGAGATTACTCTGGGCCCGAAGGAAGTGGCGGAGGCCGCCTACCAGGCGATCAGCACTCGCCGTCAGCTCTACTGGCACGTGGGCGAAGAGGCTCATGATCTGGCGGAGGCGATCCAGGGGCTGCGGCTGCAGGAGCGTCAGCGCTTCGTCAAGCAGATGATCCAGTCGAAGCTGAAGTGATTCGAGCGGTGATGGCGGCGGCGACGTCTGCGGTGACCTGAGGCGCCCGTGGCGTCGTGACAAGTGGCGCGATGACCGGTGCGCTGGCCGCCGCTGGCCGGGCACAGGGTCGGTGGAGTGAGCCAGGCGCGCCAGGCCGTAAAAGGCTGGCGCGCAGTACCTTGACATGATAGGATGCGCCATCCTCTCAGACACGGCCCGTAACGATTGCCTCGCGACAGTGCTTGCGATGGCGGTCGGCCAGATGGCCAGGCCGACGGGGATTTTTTTATTTCCCTGTTGGATCAATACGTTATCAAGTCATCGTGCGACGGTGACGACAACTTTCTCCAAGGAGACAGTCAGTGGCTAACAGCAAGCAAGCCCGTAAGCGCGCCCGTCAGGCAGAATCTCGTCGTGTCCTGAAGGCAGGCCAGCGCAGCATGGTCCGCACTTACGTCAAGCGCGTGATCAAGGCGATCAACAGCGGCGACCACGCTCAGGCAATGGACGCCTTCAAGGCGGCGCAGCCGGTCATCGACCGCATCGCCGACAAGGACACCCTGTCCAAGAAGAAGGCCGCTCGCATCAAGAGCCGTCTGAACAAGCGCATCAAGGCGCTGGCTGCGTAAGCCGGTCCCGCGCTTTCGGCGTGACGCGGATGCGTCCGTGTCGCGCACGCGAAAAACCGGCTACGGCCGGTTTTTTTGTGCCTGCCAATTGATGACCCGCGGCGCCCCGGTGCCCCTTCGTCGCCCTTCTCCGGGCGATGGCGAGCCACAGGGCGGGGACTGTCAGCGTGGCAAGAAGGCCGGACAAACGAGCCGGGAATTGAGCAGGGAACCCGCAAGCAAGGAATCAGTGACGTGACCGACGAGCGTCGACAGCAGGCCTCGGATGAGGACATTGATCAGGCCCTGGAGCAGGGGGCAGGCACCTCGGTGGGGGGCGCCAAGGCGCCCGTGCGCCGAGGCCTGATGCGCTCTGGGCTGGTGGTCAGCAGCATGACCATGCTGTCCCGGGTGCTGGGGCTGGTGCGCGACGTGGTGATCGCCACCCTGCTGGGTGCAGGACAGGGCGCCGACGCCTTCTTCGTGGCCTTCAAGATCCCCAACTTCATGCGTCGGCTGTTCGCCGAGGGCGCCTTCAATCAGGCCTTCGTGCCGGTGCTGTCGGAGTACTCGACCACCCGCACCCGCGAAGAGATACGCGAACTGCTCAATGCGGTGTGCGGTAGCCTGGCGGCGGTGCTGGCGCTGATCACCGCCCTGGCCATCGTCGCCGCGCCCTGGTTGACTTGGGTGTTTGCTCCTGGCTTTGCGCGAGATCCCGACAAGCTCGCGCTGACCACCGACATGCTTCGGCTGACGTTCCCGTATCTGCTGTTGATCTCGCTGACCGCCTTCGCCGGCAGCGTGCTCAATACCTGGAATCGCTTCGCGGTACCGGCCTTCACCCCGGTGCTGCTGAACCTGTCGCTGATCGGTGCGGCGCTGGTGCTGACGCCGATGATGAGCGAGCCGGCCATGGCGTTGGCCTGGGGCGTGCTGATCGCCGGCGCCGCGCAGCTGCTGTTTCAGGTGCCCTTTCTGGTGAGGCTCGGGCTGATGCCCCGGCCCTGGCCCAACTTCGCCCACGAGGGCGTGCGGCGCATCCTTCGACTGATGGCGCCGGCGTTGTTCGGAGTCTCGGTGTCGCAGATCAATCTGCTGCTGGATACCATCCTGGCCTCGCTGCTGGCGGCGGGCAGCGTGTCCTGGCTCTACTATTCCGACCGCCTGGTGGAGCTGCCACTGGGGGTGTTCGGCGTGGCCATCGGTACGGTGATCCTGCCGGCGCTGTCGCGGCGCCACGCCGAGGCGTCCACCGAGCACTTCAGCCAGATGCTGGACTGGGCGCTGCGAGCGGTGCTGCTGCTGGGGCTGCCAGCGGCGCTGGCGCTGGCGCTGCTGGCCGAGCCGCTGTTGATCACGCTGTTCCACTACGGCGCCATGACCGACAACGATATCGTGATGGCGGCAATGAGCCTGCGTGCCTATGCCCTCGGCCTGGTCGCCTTCATGCTGATCAAGGTGCTGGCGCCGGGTTTCTTTGCCCGCCAGGACACCAAGACGCCGGTCAAGGTCGGTATCATCGCGATGGTCGCCAATATGGTGTTCAACCTGATCCTGATCTGGCCACTGGCCCACGCCGGGCTGGCGTTGGCCACCGCACTGTCGGCCTTCCTCAATGCCGGGATGCTGGCCTGGCTGCTGCGCAGGCAGGGCGTGCTGCGCTTCCAGCCCGGCTGGGGGCGCTTTGCTGTGCAGCTTGGAGGCGGCTGTGTGGCCATGGGCCTGGTGCTTGTGTTGCTTGCGCCGGAGTGGCACCAGTGGCTCGGCTGGGGGCTCATGCCTCGGGCACTTTGGATGGCAGCACTAGTGGCGGCCGGCGGGCTTGCGTACTTCGCCTGGCTGGGGCTGACAGGAGTCAGAGTCCGCCAGTTCCGGCTCAAGGGTTAGGGCTGGGTTTGCGAGGGCACCGGCGCTGCCCACCCAGACGCCTTCAGACGGTGGGAAGACGCGGCGCCCCGCACTTCGCTATAATCGACTCCCTTTAGGTTCGGTGTGACCCGACTCATGGAAGTAATTCGAGGCCTGCACAATCTGCGCGAGGAGCACCGTGGCACGGTGGCGACCATCGGCAACTTCGATGGGGTGCACCTGGGCCATCGGGCGATCCTTGAGCAGTGCCACGCCGAGGCGGCGCGCAGCGGACTGCCGGTGACCGTGGTGGTGTTCGAACCCCAGCCGCGCGAGTACTTTGCCGGCGACCAGGCGCCACCGCGCCTGACGCGGTTGCGCGACAAGGTCGGCCTGCTCAAGGAGTGCGGCGTCGATCGGGTGCTGTGTCTGCCGTTCAATGAATCGCTGCGCCAGCTGACGGCGGCAGAATTCATCGAACGGGTGTTGCTGGAAGGGCTCGGCGTACGCCATCTGGTGGTGGGCGACGACTTCCGCTTCGGCTGCGATCGTCGCGGTGATTTTGCGCTGCTGACCGAAGCCGGCCGCAGCAGTGGTTTCAGCGTCGAACACACCCTGACCTTTCGCATCGACGATGACCGGGTGTCGAGCACACGGGTGCGCACCCTGCTGGCCTGTGGCAACTTCGAGGCGGCGGCGCGCCTGCTGGGCCGGCCTTACCGCGTCAGCGGCCGGGTGGTGCGTGACCAGCAGCGCGGGCGCACCATCGGTGTGCCCACCGCCAACCTGCCGCTGCTGCCGGGTCCGCTGGTGCTGCGCGGTGTCTATGCGGCGACGGTGGAGATCCACGGCGGCAGCGATGGCGAGGCGTCCCAGCGTCATCCCGCGGTGGTCAACATCGGCTGGCGGCCCACGGTAGGGTCGCCGCGTCCGGTGCTGGAGGCGCATCTGCTGGACATGCAGGCGGATCTGTATGGCAAACGCCTGACGGTAGTGCCCTGCGCCAAGCTGCGCGGTGAAGAGACCTTCGCGGACTTCGCCGCGCTGAAGACCCAGATATATGCCGACATCGACCGGGCGCGAGCAGTGTTTGCCCGGGACCCTGACGGCCCACGACCTTATCCTCTGGCATCGGCGCCACGTGCGCGCGAGGCCGCAACCCAGGATTCCCCGGCGGGGCAGGCCCCCGCCGATCATGACGACGGCTGACCCCAGGACTATGAGCGACTACAAGCACACTCTGAATCTGCCAGAAACCGAATTCCCCATGCGCGGCATGCTCCCCAAGCGCGAGCCGGCGCGGGTCGAGCAGTGGCAGAAGCTGGACATTTACCAGCGCTTGCGCGAAGCACGCCAGGGCCAGGAGGTCTTCGTGCTGCACGATGGCCCTCCCTACGCCAACGGCAGCATTCACATCGGTCACGCCGTCAACAAGATCCTCAAGGACATCATCGTCAAGTCGAAGAACCTGGCGGGCTTCGATGCACCCTACGTGCCGGGCTGGGACTGCCACGGGCTGCCCATCGAGCACAAGGTGGAGACCACTCATGGCAAGCACCTGGAGCCTGAAAAGGCCCGGGCGCTGTGTCGCGAGTACGCCGACGAGCAGGTCAAGGGCCAGCTTCAGGACTTCGTGCGTCTGGGCGTGGTCGGCGACTGGGACAATCCCTACCGCTCCATGGAGTACGCCAACGAGGGCGGCGAGATCCGCGCCCTGGCCGACATGGTCAAGGGCGGCTACGTGTTCAAGGGACTCAAGCCGGTCAACTGGTGCTTCGACTGTGGTTCGGCCCTGGCCGAGGCCGAGGTCGAGTACGCCGACAAGAAGTCCGACGCCATCGATGTAGCCTTCACCTGCGCAGACGACGCCAAGCTGGCCGCCGCCTTCGGGCTGGACAGCCTGCCCAAGCCCGCGGCGGTGGTCATCTGGACCACCACCCCCTGGACCATCCCGGCCAACCAGGCGCTGAATGTCCATCCGGAGTTCAACTATGCCCTGGTCGACACCGGCGAGCGGCTGTTGCTGCTGGCCGAGGAACTGGTCGAGAGCTGCCTCGAGCGCTTCGGCCTGAGCGGTGAGGTCATCGCCACGGCGCGTGGCGAACGGCTGGAGCTGATCGAGTTCCATCATCCGCTGTATGAGCGTACCGCGCCGATGTATCTCGCCGACTACGTGACCAGCGACGAGGGCAGCACCGGCATCGTCCACTCGGCGCCGGTTCATGGCGTCGATGACTTCGACTCCTGCCGTCGCTACGGCATGGACTTCAGCGACTTCATCAGCGTGGTCAAGGGCGACGGCGTCTACGTCGACGACCTGCCGCTGTTCGGTGGCATGCTGATCTGGAAGGCCAACCCCAAGATCGTCGAAGCACTGTCCGAGGCCGGCGCGCTGATGGCTCACAAGACCATCACCCACAGCTACATGCACTGCTGGCGTCACAAGACCCCGGTGATCTACCGGGCCACCGCCCAGTGGTTCGTCGGCATGGACATCCCTGGCCATGACGGTCGCACCCTGCGCGAAAGTGCGCTCGAAGGGATCGAGGCGACCGAGTTCACTCCGGGCTGGGGCAAGGCGCGGCTGCACAGCATGATCGCCAACCGCCCGGACTGGTGCATCTCGCGTCAGCGCAACTGGGGCGTGCCGATCCCGTTCTTCCTGCACAAGGAAAGCGGCGAGCTGCACCCGCAGACCGTGGAGCTGACCGAGAAGGTCGCCGACCTGGTCGACCGTGACGGCATCGACGCCTGGTTCCGCCTGGACCCGGCCGAGCTTCTGGGCGAAGAGGCCAGTCAGTACGACAAGGTCACGGATACTCTGGACGTGTGGTTCGACTCCGGCACCACCCACCGCCACGTGCTGCGCGGCTCGCACCCCCACGGCCATCAGAGCGGCCCGCGTGCCGATCTGTACCTGGAGGGCTCGGACCAGCACCGCGGCTGGTTCCACTCGTCGCTGCTGACCGGCTGCGCCATCGACGGTCACCCGCCGTACCGGGGCCTGTTGACCCACGGCTTCACCGTCGACGCCCAGGGCCGCAAGATGTCCAAGTCCATGGGCAACGTGGTGGCCCCGCAGGAGGTAATGGACAAGCTCGGCGCCGATATCCTGCGTCTATGGGTGGCCTCCACCGACTATTCCGGCGAGATGGCGGTGTCCGACGAGATCCTCAAGCGCACCGCCGACGTTTACCGGCGTATCCGCAACACCGCGCGCTTCCTGCTGGCGAACCTCAACGGCTTCGACCCCGAGCGTGACGCCCTGGCCTTCGACGACATGCTGGCGCTGGACCAGTGGGTGGTGGACCGTGCCGCGCAGCTTCAGGCACGCATCGAGACGGCCTACGACGAGTACCGCTTCCTCGACGTCTACCAGCAGGTGCACGGCTTCTGCGCGCGGGAACTGGGTGGCTTCTACCTGGACGTGATCAAGGATCGCCAGTACACCACCCAGTCCGACTCCCAGGCTCGTCGCAGCGCCCAGACCGCGCTCTATCACGTGGTCCAGGCGCTGGTGCGCTGGATCGCACCGATCCTGTCGTTCACCGCCGAGGAGATCTTCGAGAACATCCCCGGCGAGAAAGGCCTGGCCGAAGGCCGCAGCGTGCTACTGGAGACCTACTACACTGGCCTGTCCACCCTCAGCGACGACGCCAGCATGGGCCGTGACTTCTGGGAGCGGGTGCTGACGGTCAAGCAGGCGGTCAACAAGTGCCTAGAAGACGCCCGCAACGCCAAGACCATCAAGGGCAGCCTGGCCGCCGAGGTGACCCTGCACGTCAGCGACGAGCTTGACGAACTGCTCTCGCGCCTGGGCGACGAGCTGCGCTTCGTGATGCTGACCAGCGAGGTCCACCTGGCGCCGCTCGACCAAGGAGGCGATGCCGCCGAGACCGACGTCGAAGGGCTCAAGGTGGCGGTGCGCGCCAGCGACAACGCCAAGTGCGAGCGCTGCTGGCACCATCGCCCCGAGGTGGGCTCACTGCCCGAGCACCCGGACCTGTGTTCGCGCTGCGTCAGCAACCTGCCAGACGGTCCGGGCGAGGTGCGTCACTATGCCTGACGCCACGGATTCCACGACCAAGGAGGGTGACGGGCACATGAGTTCACAGGTGGAACCGATGCGCCAGCCGCTGCGCTGGTGGTGGCTGGCGCTGGCCTGGGTCGTGCTCGATCTGGGCACCAAGGCACTGATGAGCCAGACGCTGACCTACGCCACGCCGGTGGAGGTGCTGCCGTTCTTCAATCTGACGCTTCTGCACAATACCGGGGCGGCCTTCAGTTTCCTGGCCGATCACCCCGGTTGGCAGCGCTGGCTGTTCGCCGCCATCGCGGTGGCGGCCACCGTCGGCCTGACGATCTGGATGCGTCGCCTGCGGCGTGACGAAAAGCTGCTGGGGGCGTGTCTCGCGCTGATCATCGGCGGCGCCCTGGGCAACCTCTATGACCGCCTGGTGCACGGCTACGTGGTGGACTTTCTGTCCTTTCACGCGGCGGGCTGGTACTACCCGGCGTTCAACGTGGCGGATATCGGCATTACCCTGGGCGCCATCGGCCTGATCTGGGAGTCGATCTTCGGCGAGCGCCGCCGCGCCCGGCGCGGCTAATTATCTGTTGCCGGCAGCGACGTATCGGTCCCTGCCGGTCCGTCACTCTTTCGGAGATCCCAATGAGCGACTACCGTATCGACGAGGGCATGGAAGTCACCCTTCACTTCACCCTCAAGCTGGAAGATGGCACCGTGGTGGACTCCACCCGGGACAAGGCCCCGGCGACCTTTCAACTGGGCGATGGCAACCTGCCGCCCGGGTTCGAGCAGCCGTTGAAGGGTATGACCGACGGCGATAGCGGCAGCTTCGAGGTCAGTCCCGAGCACGCCTTCGGTCAGCACAACCCGCAGAACATCCAGCGCATGAAGCGTGAGGTGTTCAACGGCGACGAGCCCGAGGTCGGCACCGTGATGTCCTTTGCCGACGCCAACGGCGACGAATTGCCCGGGGTGGTCACCGAGATCGACGGCGACATGGTGGAGGTGGATTTCAATCATCCGCTGGCCGGGCGCACCCTGACCTTTGAGGTCGAGGTACTGGGCGTCAAGCCCGCCACCACCCACTAGGCGATTCACGTCTCCCGGTGTGCCGGTAAGGCGCAGTACGTGACAACCACGCAATGACCACGCGAATCATCCGCTCAACCAGGTGCCAAGACGGCACCGAGGCAAGGCAAACCATGCAAATCAAGCTGGCCAACCCGCGCGGCTTCTGCGCCGGCGTCGACCGGGCCATCGACATCGTCAACAGCGCGCTGGACGTGTTCGGGCCGCCCATTTACGTGCGTCACGAGGTGGTCCACAACCGCTTCGTGGTGGATAGCCTGCGCGAGCGTGGGGCGATCTTCGTCGAGGAACTCCACGAGGTTCCCGATGACGTCATCGTGATCTTCTCTGCCCACGGGGTGTCCCGGGCGGTGCAGGAGGAGGCCGAGCGGCGCGGGCTCAAGGTCTTCGACGCCACCTGCCCGCTGGTGACCAAGGTGCATATGGAAGTGCTGCGCTACGCTCGCCGTGGCCAGGAGTGCATCCTGATCGGCCATGAAGGGCATCCCGAGGTCGAAGGCACCATGGGGCGTTACGACACCTCCCACGGCGGCCAGATCTACCTGGTCGAGGACGAAAAGGACGTGGCCCGTCTGGAGGTCAAGGACCCCAGTCGGCTGGCTTTTGTCACCCAGACCACCTTGTCCATGGACGATACCGCTCGGGTGATCGATGCCCTGCGCGCCACCTTCCCCGACATCCAGGGGCCGCGCAAGGACGATATCTGCTACGCCACCCAGAACCGCCAGGACGCGGTGCGCGAACTGGCGGCGGGCTCCGATCTGGTACTGGTAGTGGGAAGCCCCAACAGCTCCAACTCCAATCGCCTGCGCGAGCTGTCCGAGCGAGTGGGCACCCCGGCCTACCTGATCGACAGTGCCGAGCAGATCGATCCGGCTTGGCTTGCGAATATCGGTGCAGTCGGCGTGACCGCCGGGGCCAGCGCCCCGGAGGTACTGGTCAAGGGGGTCATCGACCGCCTGACCGAGCTGGGCGCCGAGGCCCCCGAGGAACTGGCCGGCCGAGAGGAAACCATCACCTTCTCGATGCCGCGTGAACTGCGCGAGCGGGTCATCGTCAGCGACTGATGCCACCAGAGGATTGCCGTGAAGGCATTCCACCGTTCGTTTTTCCAGTGCAGCATCTCGACGCCGCCCCCAAGGGCGGCGTCCTTGTTTTCAGGCGTAGGAGAAAGCCTCAAGTCTGTGCTTAAGCGTGGTGTCGCGACACAACCTTGATCCAGCGCCTGCCGCCCATCGCGGACGTGCGACATACTCGAAGGGAAAACGAGCCGGAGAAGCCCGATGCAGGGAATACGAAAAACGCGAGGCTCAATTTACGCAGAGACGCGCTGGGATGAGCATGGATTCAGTGAGCTGGACCAGAAAGTCAGTGCCGCTTCGACACGGGCTTCGTCACCAGGCCCGATGGAGCGTCAGGGCGGTTTCACCCTGATCGAACTGTTGCTGTGCATCGCCATCATCGGTCTGCTGGCGTCGGTGGCCTACCCCATGTACACCGAGCATCTACGCGAGACCCGTGTCGCCGATGGCCGCGCTCTACTGATGACGACCGCCTCGTCGCTGGAGCGCTGCTACAGCCGTGACCAGGCCTATGATATCGCCGCCTGTGACGGCCTTGAGCGACCGTCGGAGTCCGGTTTCTACCAACTGTCGGTGGAACGCCACCCAGGGCGCTATTTTCTCGAGGCCAGGGCCCTCGACGCCCAGTCGGTGAAGGAAGGCTGCGATAGCCTGACCATGGACCAGACCGGCGAACGGGCACCAGATGACTGCTGGTAGCCGCCAGCGCGGGGTCACCCTGCTGGAGCTGGTCGTCTGTGTCGCGGTGATCGGCCTGATGGCTGCGGTGGCGGTGCCTGGCCTGCACCATTGGCTGGCCGGCGAGCGTCTGGTGGCGGATACCAATCGCCTGGTCGGCGCACTGACCCTGGCACGCACCACCGCCTTGACCCGACGCCAGGAGGTCAGGGTACTGGTGGTCGACTGCGGGGGACGCTGGCGGCTCGAGGTGCTGGCGGGAGACGCGGACGCCGGCGGCTGCCAGTCCACTCCAACCGCGCATGGTGATGTACTGATGGTCGATGAAGCAGCGCACACTGACGGTACCCGGGTATCGCCCGGTGGGGTCAGCTTCGATCTGATGGGGCGCCTGGATGAGTGCAGCTACGGTAGCCCCTGCCGTTGGCAGCTTCGCGGGACAGGAGGCGCGGGTCGCTGGGTCTCGGTGGAGCCAAGCGGCGTGGTACGTTCCGGCGATGAGGAAGATGCCGCGTGAGAAGCCTACGATCCCAGGCCGGGTTTTCCCTGCTCGAGGCACTGGTGGCGCTGGTGCTGCTGTCGGTGGGACTTTTGGGGGTGGCGGGGATGCAGTTGCGCAGCTTGCAAAGCGCCCATTCCAGTATCCAGAGATCGCTGGCGGACCTGGCCGCCCAGGATGCACGGGAACTGCTTTGGGCAAGCCTGGTGGCCAATGGCGGGTACTGTCCTGAAGGTGTGCCCGAGAGCCTTTCCCGAGAGCACTGGCGCGAGCACTGGGCCGATTTCCTTCCCGGTCTCATTCCCCTGAATGAGGCGGTGATCGCTCAGGACGACTGCGCCTTCGAGCTGCGTATTGGCTGGAAGGACGAGCGCTTCACCGAACCTAGCCTGTTTCAGTACTGGGTCAAGCTGCCCGCTCGGAAGGCGTCATGAGTCCGCACCGCGTCCTTTCCCCGGGCAAGTCGTTGCGTCGCCAGCGCGGCGTTTCCCTGGTCGAGCTGATGGTGGCCATGGTCGTCGGCAGCCTGGTGATCCTGGCTGCGGGCTCGCTGTTTCAGGAGGTCAACGCCAATGCGCGCGAGGTGCTGCGCCTGGCCGATCGCCAGGCGGTCCTGAGCTACGCCCTCGATACCATCACCGCGGCGGTGCGCCGGGGCGACGCCTCCCCCGGCGATTACGTGCTGCGCCCGGCGCCAGATGGCGAGTCCTGTACGCTGCACGAGGTCGACAGCGGCGAGCCTCTGGTCGATGGCCTGGCCTACGATGGTTCCTGCGAGGACGATCAGGTGCTGGAAGATCTGGGTGGGGGACTCTATCGCATCACCCTGAACCTGCCCCACGCAAGGACACCGATCCGGCTGCACGCGGTGGATCGTCTTCAGGCCGTGTCCGCGGCGGAGGCCGACGGGTGAAGCCTCAAGCCCGCCAGCGAGGCGCGGCGCTATTGGTGGTGCTGTCGCTGGTAGCGATCGCCTCGGTGGTGGCCATGGCCGGGGTCAAGTCGGCGCTGGTGGACGAACGCCTGGCCGGCAATATGCGCGCCATGGCCCAGGCCCAGATGGCGGCGGATTGGGGGGCCACCGAGCTTCTCATGGCGCCAGATCAGGTTGCCAGCGGGGAGCGAGAAGCCTGCGAGACCCTCGAGCAAAAAGTGGTGGAAGGTAGCTGGAGCGGTGATTGGCGCCAAGGCGGAGTGATTCCGGACCAGCCCAATATTGGCTATCGCTGGGTGCCTTGCTCTTATGCCAGTGTTCCCGCTCGACTGGTGGTTGGTTTTGTCGACGGAGGACAGCACAACCTGGCCTTGCACGGTGTCATCGTTGCGGCGGCCGATGATCAAGGCGCGGGAATCGGTGGACTGCCCGCCTTGCCGGAAGGTTGTGACACTGTGTCTGCTGGTTCGTTTGTCAACTATGGCCCCAATCCAGTAGAAATGTGTTGGAATTCTGCTCCGGCTCCAGGACAGCCAGCGCCATCGCTGGATCCACAAGACAAGGTGACAGAGGTAGCAGCCGAGTTTGAGCAAGATGAGTTCGATGAAACCGGTTGCGCGAAGCATGGGACCATCCTGTTCTGCGACCAAAGCTATGGCTTTTCAGGTCAGTTAGAGCTTGCTGATGTGCCAGAGGCAGAACTGATTGTTGTCGATGGAGCAGCCAATATTCTTGTCTCGGAGGGCGAGTACGAGTGCAACCTGGTGGCGTCAGGCCAGATTGTGCTCAATGCTTCAGGCGAAGTAGCTCTGGCAGGAGACATCTGGGCAGGGGGGATAGTGATCAACGGGGACAACGAGAGCTCGCCCTTCATCGTCGATGGAGCCCTGGTTTCATCCGGTACCATCGGCTTGAATTACAATGTCATGGTCAACGGAACCGATGATCCTTCGGACAATGAACACCACAGCATCCTCTGGCTGGATCGATCAGCATAGATGTCTCGTTAGGTGTCTAGTGACAGCCACCCTTTAACTCGCGACGCAAGCGGCCAAAGTTGCTCAATACCAGCCTGGCTCCGGTGTTATCTTTCGCGCAGATCACAAAGGTCCCGTTATGGCCGCTGGCACGTCCATTGGCCAGAAAGCGCACCGGCTTTGCATCCTCGCGAAAGCCGATGCTTGAGAGCCGGCTGGGCGCAAAGACATGAAGTGTCGCTCCCTCCCAGCTCGGCGCTCCCGCCTTGATCAACAGCTTTCCCCTCCAGTCCTCGCCGCAGTGAATGCCGTCGTCGCTCGGGCAAAGGGTGACGGGTCTTGCCCGGGTGATAGCCGTGCCCCGGGCCAGCATCAGGGCGCCTTCTAGTCGCGAAAGCTCGCTGGCGATATCCTGTCGGGCGGCCATTGCCCGGTAGCCCGACAGGGCCACGCTGGTCAGAAGGCCTACAATAGCCACCACCAGCAACAGCTCCAGCAAGGTAGTTCCGGACTGGCGGAAAGCGATTCGATGAGGTTCGGGATGGCAAGACTTGGGGCGGTAAGGTTCGGGGTGGTGAGGTGTGTGCCAGTAAGCTCGGGACATGCAGACATGACGGGGGCGTCGGGCGTCGTCGTCCATGGCGAACGCTTCCTTGTGGTTGTTGTTTGAATTCAGGGTTCCTTGAGCCTAGCTCGGAGAAGGGAGAGCAGACGTTGGAGAAGCGCTTTGAGTGATTTCCTGGTGATTGGCGGCGGCGTCATAGGGCTGATGACGACACTGCAACTGGCCGATGCCGGTCACAGTGTGACGGTGGTAGAGCGAGGCGGCTGCGGTAGCGAGGCCTCCTGGGCCGGGGGCGGGATCGTCTCGCCACTTTATCCCTGGCGCTACAGCTCGCCGGTATCGCGCCTGGCGAGCTGGTCGGAGGGGGCCTACCCCGAACTGGCTCTGCGCCTGCTGGAGGAGACCGGGATCGATCCGGAGTATCGCCAGAAGGGGCTTCTCTACCTGAGGGTGGAAGACGAAGCGCGCGCACTCGAGTGGGCGCGGGAGGTTGGCAAGCCGCTGTCGCGGGTAGGCGCTGCAGTGATCCGCCGAAAGGAGCCCAACGCCCGCCGCGATATCGACGAGGCGCTGTGGATGCCGACCCTGGGCAGCATTCGTAACCCCCGTCTGATGCGCGCGCTGAGGTCCCGACTGGAAGACATGACGTCGGTGACGTTGCGCGAGCAATGCACGGTCACCGGGTTCGAGCGGCAAGGGGAGCGGGTGGCGGTGGTGAACACCGACCAGGGCAACCTCAGTGCCGATCAAGTGGTTATCTGTGCCGGCGCCTGGTCGGCGGGGCTTGCCGACATGGCCGGGCTCGATCTGCCGGTACGTCCGGTCAAGGGTCAGATGATTCTGTTCAAGGCACCACCCGGACTGGTCGAGCGGGTGGTGCTGATGGATGGACGCTACGTGATTCCTCGCGGCGACGGGCGGATCCTGGCCGGCTCCACCCTGGAAGACGCCGGGTTCGACAAGGGCACCGACGACGACGCCCGTAGCTCACTATGGCATAGCGCTACCGCCAT
The DNA here is from genome assembly GCF_003056325.1 of Halomonas sp. BN3-1. NCBI lineage: Bacteria > Pseudomonadati > Pseudomonadota > Gammaproteobacteria > Oceanospirillales > Halomonadaceae > Halomonas > Halomonas sp. BN3-1. The sequence continues at coordinate 200,726 of NZ_PYVV01000009.1, forward strand.
CATTCCGGCATTGGCCGACTGCGAGATCGAGCACCACTGGGCCGGGCTGAGGCCTGGATCACCGGACGGCATGCCTTATATTGGCCAGGCCCCCGGCTGGGACAACCTGCACGTCAACGCCGGGCATTACCGCAATGGGCTGGTGCTGGCGCCGGCCTCGACGCGCCTGCTGGTGGATCAACTGCTGGGAAGAGAGCCGATCATTGATCCCGCGCCCTATCGGTTGCAAGGACGTGTGGAAGAGCGCCCAAGGGGATAGGAGAAACAGAAACGCCCAACATCTGCAGGCTGGCCTTGCAAAGGGACTGTGTCAGCGAGTCTTGAATATCGCACCAGGGCGCTACCTCACCGATAGCTGCCATCCGATTGGTGTTCCAGGCCGTAGTAGCTCGGGAAAAATGTACGATTTTCTTCCTGCCAGGCTCGCGACAGGGCGATGGCTTGCTGGACCTGCTCCGGTGTCATTTGTGCTTCCAGGCGTTTCTTGTCGGGGACGCCGGCCGTGCCTTGGAGGTCGAAATACTTGTAGGCTTGTACCAGGTCCACCTCGGTGCCAATGCCTTTCTCGTAGTAGTTGGCAAGACCTCGGTGGCTCAAGAACCCATTGAATGGCATATGTTCGGCGCGCTTTAGCCACTCGAAAGCTGCTCGCTCATCCTTGGGCACGCCAATCCCTTCTTGATAGATGCCGGCAAGCTGGGTGGCTGATTCGGCGTCGCCCTGTTCGGCTGCGCGGGTGAACCAGATTCTCGCCTGCTGGATATCTTGCTCCACCAGTCCGCGAGGATCGGAACCCAGGTAGGCGAAGCCCAGTCTTTTCTGGGAGAGAATATAGCCTTTCTCCGCGCTTGCTTGGAGGTAGGCCAGCGCTAGGGGTTTATTGATTCGGGTGCCGATACCCCAGTTATAAGCAGTGAATAGTGAAGATCCTGCATCGACTACCCCCATCTTCCACGACTCCTTCACGAGTGGTAGTCCTTGGGACCTATCGACGTACTCTTCATACCCTGTTATCAACTCCGCATAGATCAAACCGAGAAGGAACTTGGCTGTTATGTCACCATTCTCGTTTTCACGAATCAACTTTTCGATCGATGTGTTGTCGTAGAAGTCAGCGAGCGCGTAGCGGTCCGGGTTGTTAGCAATAAAATATGGCGTCCCCTCCATTTCCGTAAAAGTTGTTTCTCGAGAATTAATAAAGTTGAAAGTGGAAGATTCGTCGCAAGCTGTTAAGCACGGTGCTGCACATGTAAGAAATAGGATGATCGAGATTTTCTTGACGTAGTGGGGCATGGCTATATCCTCACTTTGAATGCATCTGTTTTCATATCGATTGGCCTTTTTTGGTTGATAGAACCAAGATGAAGCGTCAGAGATTTAGGTGGTATATTGCTATGCATGTACTTTTCGATAGAAATGCAGTGATAGCTATTATTTTTTAAAACTTCTATGTTAAGAGACTCCTCATTGGACAGGTTTCCTCCGTCGCGCTCCTCAAGGATTGTAGATTCCACTGTCTTGATGTAATTTCCTTTGAATAGAACCGCGTGGTCGTCGTTTTTTGCTTCACCGATCTCGAGTTTCAACCCCAGCTCCATCCCCTCAAGGTCGGGCACCGTGACCAAAATATCGATCTTTATATCGTTGGTGGCGATTGTAGAGATATCTTCCCAACATCCATCTAGTGGGATAGGACCTCTGCTTTCAAACGCTTCATCGTATTTCTCCCAGGTCATCTCCACCGTGACACCCTTGAACAGCAGTTCCAGGCCGTTTTTTTCCTCTTCCAAGGCTTCATAGGGAGGTCACTGTCTCTGGTGATTGCCATAGCGACAGCGGTTGACCCAGTCTTCGACGCCGGCCACAAGACGAGAGAGCTTAAGATGTCTATAGGTGATGGGAAGAAATAGCTATAGATCCGAAGGCTAGCCTTTTTGCTCGAATTCA
>NZ_PYVV01000009.1:202927-228491 GCF_003056325.1 Halomonas sp. BN3-1
ATGCCATGCTCCTCCTGCCAGGCTCTAGAGAGCTCGATGGCTTGCCGTATTTGATCCGGCGTCATCTGCTCGGCAAGCCGTCGTTTATCAGGCGCTCCGGCAGGGTCCCGGAGGTCATAGTACTTGTAGGCCTGGACTAAATCGACCTCGGTACCGATGCCTTCTTCGTAGTACACTGCAAGGCCGCCATGACTAATACGTCCATCGAATGGCATATTTTCGGCACGCTTTAACCACTCGAAGGCTGCTCGCTCATCCTTGGGCACGCCGAGGCCTTTACGATAGATGCCGGCAAGCTGTGAGGCTGATTCGGCGTCGCCCTGTTCGGCTGCACGGGTGAACCATATTCTCGCCTGCTGGATATCTTGCTCCACCAGTCCGCGAGGATCGGAACCTCGGTAGGCGAAGCCCAGTCTTTTCTGGGAGAGGATATAGCCCTTTTCCGCGCTTGCCTGGAGGTAGGCCAGCGCCAAGGGTTTATTGATTCGGGTGCCGATGCCCTTGTAATAGACGGTGAAAAGAGAATGACCCGCGTCGATCACTCCCAATCGCCATGCTTCTTGAAGCAGTCGTATACCTTCACTTGTATCTGGTTCTCGCTCGAATCCCGTGATATGGCCGAACTGAACAAGCCCTAGCAGAAATGTGGATTCGCCATCACTAGCTTTAGCTTTATTTGTAAGGTCTTCTACTGTGATACCTTCAAAGTTGTCCCAAAGAGGGCTATTGTCGGTGGAGTTTGCGATAAAGTGTGGTGCGGCTTCCATCTCAATAGAAGTGTTGTCTGTCTGTCTGGTGTTGAAAAAATATGTATCGTCACATCCGAAAAGGGTAGTAAGCGAAGCTAGGACCGCTAAGGTTGTGAAAATCCTGTATTTATTGTTTTTCATGACTAAAATTCCATCGTGAAAGACCCTGTCTTGGTATCTCGGGGAGTTTCAGAGTTGCAAAAATCAATATAGAGGGTCAGAGGTATGGGTGGGTTGTTTTTCCTAGTAAATTTTTCTATAGCAATAGTATGTAATCCATTGTGTTTTGAGATGATTGCAAGAGGTGATTCTTCTATTTGAGATGCAGATCGATTTCTTCTTGTAAGAGTATCGCTTTCTCTAGTTTTTATGTAGTTTTCATTAACTAAAATTTCGTTTTGGTCGTTTTTTTTCTCACCGATCTCAAGCTTCAGCCCAAGTTCAATCCCCTCGAGGTCGGGCGCCGTGACCAAAATGTTGATCTTTATATCGTTAGTAGCGATTGTAGCGATATCTTCCCAACGTCCATCTAGTGGGACAGGACCTCTGCTTTCAAACGCTTCATCGTATTTCTCCCAGGTCATCTCCACCGTGACACCCTTGAACAGCAGTTCCAGGCCGTTTTTTTCCTCTTCCAAGGCTTCATAGGGAAGTAGCTGTCCCTGGTGATTGCCATAGCGACAGCGGTTGACCCAGCTTGCGACGGCAGGGGCAACGAGGATGGTCAAGCTGGAGCCGAGAAAGAGTTTCAGCGCGGCAGTGATGAGTCCATTGCCAATGGCCAGGGCGGCGGTGACGCCCAAGACCGGTGCGCCGTAGATCACGCCGATTGCCACAATGCTCAGGGCGACAATGCCGCTGGTGATATCGATACTGCCCGCGTACTTGTGCTTGTTCTGCGTGCTTTCCGGCATCCCGAGTTTTCTGGCTCTGTTGGCGTTGTCGAGTTTGTTCAGTCCATCCATGATGCTGAGGGTGCCGATCGCTGCATCGAGTGGGCCCCTGGCGTACCGCAGGTAGCGAGCCAGTGATGCCAGCATTCCGTTACTGCTAGCCATGAAGGTTGTAGTGAATTCCACGCCATCGATTGCTACCAGACCGAGTTTTGCCATAGCGGTAGTGATCTGTATGGCGTCGGGACTATCGGACGAGAATTCCTTGCTCAGAATGCCGATATTATTGTAGAAGACCAGCGCTCTGTTGAGGCCTGCGGCTCCACGTGCCAGTCCTGCGTGAGAGGAGGGCGCACCGACCCTGATGCCTTCGGCAATATAGCTGCCGAGGTCCCGCGCATTCTGGCGGTCGTTCCACCCGTTGGTGGTGATATCATCTTCGTTGTAGTCATCAGTCGTCGTGTTGTAGCGCTCGAGAAAGTCCGGATCCGAAGTGTTGACTGGAATGACCACGGTGATCTGGTAATCATTCTCAATATGGGATACGGAGAAGTTGCCGCCAACGCCATTGTCTTGATAGAACTTCATCGCCTCTGGAGATGGGGTGTTGGGGTTTGCCTTTCCTCTTGGGTAAAGCTGGCGTGTCAGCTCGTCCAGCCAGTCATGAAAGTCCTTTCGTCCGACCGTTACACTCGCCAATACTGGTAGAAGCCGGAACTGGGAACTGTCACTACTGTCCTGTGATGCCTGTACCTGTTGAACATCGTGACTACCGGTAATAATCAGTTGCTGGTAGCGATTGAAACTGTCCAGAGCTCTGAAGGAAGGGGAGCTGGCAAGGTCGAAGTGCTGTTCTTGGCCGCTTCCGTTTGAGATGGCTTGGACGTTTGAAGGAGGCTCAGATGCCGCAGAACGTGCGGCATCATGGAGAGCCCTTTCCATGTCGTATACCGTCAGGCTATACAGGCTATTGCCAATGGTTGAAATGACTGCCGCCATGGTGGTGTCGTACTGGAATTCACGCTCCTCATGCAAGAGTGTACGGTACTGTTCTCTCCAGTGTAGAAGCACACGGGGTGATACGAAGATATGTGCTGGAAGCGAGTGACGAATGGTGATGGCCTCGTCGACCAGCCGACGCTGGTTGGAAAACATGATCTTCATCAATGTCGATTGAGGCGAATCAAGATTCCCCGCCAGTCGCTCCCACAGCCGTTTGCTGGCATCGCTCAAGATGCCTCCAAGCAGTGCGTTGGAAAGCATGCCGCTCATTCTCAGTCCGGGTGAGTAAGTATCGTCAGAATAGCGTAGTGTGACGCGGTCAAGATGAGCCTCGACCCACAGTGAGTAGTCTTCGTCGTATGCCCTCACTAACTTATTTATCTTCGCGATCAGTCTCTCGTACCTCACCTTGAAGTCTTCGAGATCCGGGTTGATGCGCTTGCTTGTTTCCGGATCCACGGCTGCGTCCGGTAAGGCGTAGCAGTCTGCCAACTCCTTGTTGTAGGCATTGATCAAACGCCAGGGTTCCTCGGTGGAATCTTCATTGTCTTCTTTCAGGCAGTCGATTTGATCCTGCAAATCGCTTCTTTCATTGCGCAAGCGGTCTATCCGAGTTTTATCTAGCCAGCTGATATCACCATCGGATCGAATCTCTTCGATTTGTCGATTTAGCTGATCTATTTGTCCCTGAAGTTTAGTAATTTTGGGCTCGCTAGTTTTTTCGATTCTTCGATTGGTTGGTTCCTGAGCAATCTTTCGCTGTACCCGGTAGTTTTTTTCGAAGATGTCGATGGCTTTGTAGCACAGAAGGTTGCGTCGATTCGGATATCCCTGGTCGTCATACTGATGGAGAAACTCCTCGAGCAGCTCCAACGGTGCTTGACGGTAGGCGTTAAGTTCATTGATCAGGCCGACTTCATCATGCACCGCCAATACCAGACTCTTGTCCTGCAACTGGGACGACGCCGCGCGTAATCGGTGACTTAGCGCCTGCCTCAGCTCCTTTCGGGTGAACAGCTGTCGGTTGCTCTGGTCGGGCCAGAAAAAGGCCTCCATGCCCTCGGCATTGTCGCTGTACTCGGCGACGTGGTGGAGTTCTTCGGAGGTGAAGGCGTAGGGTTGCTGAATCTCGCCAGTGTTATTGCGCCATTGCTCGACGTCGAAGCACTGCATGGCGACGTCGCGCATCCGGCGTCCGTCACTGTACCTGCCGGTGCGCAGGTGATTGAGGAAGTCGGAGGATAGCGGATGTTCGGTGTACAGATAGTAGATATTTTTTGCGGTATCGACGCTATCGAGGGCGATCACCGAGGCGCTGACAATCCGGGTGCGTCGATCATCATCGTTGAGTCCACAGGTGAACTCTGGTTGCTCGGGTGAGGGTGGTGTTTCGCTGATGGAATACTGGTAGAACATGCCATCGGTGGTAACGACGTAGGCATACCAGTTGTGGTTGATGCGGTCCCCCGAGGTCGTCCCATCGTGGATATTGCGATCATTTTCGTCGTCAAGCAGGTAGAAGTAACCAGGTCTGAGCTGTCGCAGGATGTACTTGCTGACCTGGCTATCGGTGGCATCGCCTAGATAATCCCGAACGTGGCTGCCCAGGGTGCGGGCTGATGGCCCCTGGTCGGACACGGACTGATCCAGCCTGATATCGGTGAACTCTACTACCCGATTCGTCGGCAGTTCTGCGAATCCTCTGGTTTCGAGGCTGCGCTGACAAACGCTGTAGCGCACCGGCAGAATCGGCAGGCCGACTCGTTCGCACAGCGGGCACTGGCCTTGCTGCACACCAGGCAATTCGACACAGGCATCATCAATCTGCTTTAGCAGGTGCTCACTGTACATAGGCGACACTCCTCGGTTTGATTGAGATGGTGCTCCATTCACTGGTGGGAGTGTTCGGGCCAGGGTGAGGTCCCTGTCTTGCCGGTCGGTAAGTACCAGCAGGTTCTGTTTGATGGGGTGCCGGATGGCGTCGTCGCCAGGACGCAGACCGTGCAGTACAGACGTGCCCATGTTGTTGGCGCCCTGGTTCAATGTGGGGTTCATCAGCGACAACAGATCGCCCTTTGCATCTTGCTCCATGCCAATCACTTCCCTTGCCAGTCCGTCGGCCACTGGTGCCACGCTGCCGCTCGAGGGCGTCACGAAGACGGGTTCCTCGGTGGTTGGCGTCGGCACCGGCGCCAAGTCGCGGACGGGATTGAGCGATGAACCGTCCTGTCCAGATGACGAAGCGACTTGATGCCTATGGTCAATAAGCCATAGTCAGGCGGATGGGAAAACGAGCAGAGAGATAGGGGAAGCGCTAAAGATTAGAAATTGAGAATATAAGAACATCGACATGAACAATGTCTTACGAATAACGCTTGTTCGTGCAGGTGCGAGAAAGGCGGGAGGAGACGAGCAGTCTTTGGCGAGAACGAGTGAGTGCGGCAGGCGCGCGGCATGGCGAGGCTCGACGTCCGGTCGTCGCCATGCTGCGGGCGTCAAGCTCTGAGAAAGGGGCGTTCAACGCCCCTGGGTGTCATCGCCGTTATCGCCGTCAGCATCGTCGCCTTGGCGGCTTTCGGTGATGAACTTGTCACGATGGTCACCGCAGCAGAACCACTCGCCCTTTTCGCGCAGGGCGTCCTGCTCGGGCAGGTGTACCTTGCACCAGGTGCAGCGCACCATTTTTCCTCCCTCATGGGAGGTGGGGCCTTGATCCTGCTGCTCAAACTTCCACTCGCGGTACATGCGATAAAGCTTGAGCCCGGCAAAGAACACCACGGCGAAGATCAGAAGGCGGATTATCAAGAGGTTCATCCTTACTCCACACGGATTGGAGGCGGCCTTTGCCTGTTGGCGGCCCTTGCGGGACAATGGGGGCTGATCCCCCCGATTCTCGAGAGATTTCTCCGCTCATGCAAGACCTGACTCTGGTGATGGCGCAGCTCGACCCCTTGGTCGGCGACATCCCCGGCAACGCCGACCGGGCCATCGAGACCGTACGCGAGGCTTTCCTCGAGCACGGCGCCGACGTGGTTGTTCTGCCGGAACTGTTCTTGACCGGGTATCCGCCCGAGGACCTGTTGCTGAGGCCGTCGATGGAGACCCGCCTGCGCGAGGCGCGTACCCGCATGGCGGAAAAGATGGTCCGCGACGTCATGGTCATCGTGGGCTATCCCGGCCGTCGCGAGGGCGCGCTGCACAACATGGCCGGCGTGCTCTACAACGGCCAGTGGCTGGATGAGTACGCCAAGCAGGCCCTGCCCAATTATCAGGTATTCGATGAGCAGCGCTACTTCCAGCCCGGAGACACGCCGCTGGTGGTGGAACACAAGGGCGCCAGGCTCGGGATTCTGATCTGCGAGGATATCTGGCAGGAAGCGCCGGTCCGCCAGGCTCGCGACGCCGGTGCCGATATCTTGGTCACCCTCAATGCCTCGCCCTACCACCAGAACAAGCCAGCCGAGCGGCTCGAGCTTCTCGAGCAGCGTGCCAGTGACGTCGGCCTGCCGCTGGTCTATGTCAATCAGATCGGCGGTCAGGATGAGCTGGTGTTCGACGGTGGCTCCTGCTGTGTCGACGCCGAAGGCAAGCTGGCGGTGCAGGCGCCGCACTGGGATATCTGGCTGAGCCCGGTGCACTTCGTCGAGGAGCAGGGCAAGTGGACCCCGCGCCAGGGCGAGGTGGATCTGGACGTGGCGCCGGAGGAAGACCTTTACAGCGCCTTGGTCACCGGTCTGCGTGACTACGTCAACAAAAGTGGGTTCAAGGGCGTGGTGCTGGGGCTGTCTGGCGGCATCGATTCGGCCCTGTCGCTAGCCATCGCGGTGGATGCACTCGGCCCCCAGCGGGTCCATGCGGTGATGATGCCGTATCACTACACCGCCGACATTTCCAAGGAAGACGCCGCCGAGCAGGCCCGTCTGCTTGGGGTCAGCTATGAAGTGATGCCGATCGCGCCCATGGTTGAAGCCTTCATGGACACCCTGGCCGAGAGTTTCGAGGGTACCGAGCGCGATACCACCGAGGAGAATCTCCAGTCGCGCTGTCGCGGTGTGCTGCTGATGGCGCTGTCCAACAAGAAGGGCCTGATGGTCCTGACCACCGGCAACAAGAGCGAGATGGCGGTGGGCTACGCCACCCTCTACGGTGACATGGTCGGCGGTTACAACGCCATCAAGGACGTCTACAAGACTTGGGTATATCGCCTGGCGCGCTGGCGCAATACCGAGAACCTGGTGATCCCGGAGCGTGTCATCGAGCGTCCGCCCTCGGCGGAACTGGCGCCGGACCAGCAGGACAGCGACTCGCTGCCGGACTATGACACCCTGGACGCCATTCTGGTGCGCTACATCGAAGGCGACATGAGCGCCGAGGCGATCATCGAGGCTGGCTTCAGCGCCGAGGACGTCTACAAGGTGGTCAAGCTGGTGGACCGCTGCGAGTACAAGCGCCGCCAGGCACCGGTAGGCGTGCGCGTGACCCAGCGCGGCTTCGGCCGTGACCGTCGTTATCCTATCGTCAATGGATGGCAACCGGGCCTCTGACGAGACCTGCTTCTTTCCTCTTGTCGGTACCCCACCCGTCGGGCCAGATCGGCTCGGCGGGTGGCGATGTTATGCTCACCCTTCGCTGTTTGTGACGTCACTTCCCGTCGTTGGTCATGATTTCCCGGGCCGGGGTTTCTCTTGCGCTCGCTAAAGCCCCGCGACCATTAGATGGTATTTGCTTTGATGCGTACGCCGTTTTTACACGGTGATCGACGTCACTTTGTATATTCGTCGGAAGAGATGATTTAAGCCTTCATGACTGAAGCGCCAATAGGCATCGTAAAGGTAATGAAGAAGAGTGCGGTGCGAGGTGTAGGCGATATCGCAGTTCTTGCTGAACTAGTATGGTTGTTTTCAGGGGGATAGGCGCAGATTTATTCCTTGCCATTGTTTTTCATGGGTTTTTTGAAATCATATATGCCTAATTAAATTAATTTGTAATAGTGGTTTCTGGGTGTGTTTAGACCAATGTCCCGGTAAATAAAGCGCGACATTTCAATGTTGGGGCGACTCGATGGTGCTAAGGTTTTTTAGAACAGGAACCTATAACGCCGGCAGAGGGAGCGCGAATGATGACGTCCTTTCGAGTTAAAACCGCTTGTGCGCTGGTGATAGGGGGTGGGGCGGTGTTTGCCCAGCATGGCGTGGCTGCCGAGTTGACCATTGCCACGGTGGATAACCGGGACATGCTGCGGATGCGAGAGCTGAGCGAGGACTTTGTCGCGGGGAATTCCGATATTCAGCTCAACTGGGTGACGTTGGACGAGAGTACGCTGCGCCAGCAGGTCACCACCGATATCGCCACCTCCGGGGGGCGCTTCGACATCGTTACCATCGGCACCTACGAAGCCCCCATCTGGGCGGAGCGTGGCTGGCTTGTACCCATCGCCGACATGCCTGGCGACTACCAGCCCGAGGATCTGCTGCCCACCGTGCGCCAGGCGCTGTCCTATCAGGATGTTCTCTACGCGGCTCCCTTCTATGCGGAGTCCGCCTTCACCATGTACCGCACGGACCTGTTCGAGGATGCGGGCCTGAGCATGCCCAGGGCGCCGAGCTGGGACTTTCTGGTACAGGCGGCAGAAAAGCTCTCGGGCTCCGATGAACACTACGGCATCTGCCTGCGGGGCAAGCCGGGGTGGGGCGAGAACATGGCCCTGTTGACCGCCATGGCCAACGCCTTCGGCGGTCGCTGGTTCGATGAAGAGTGGCAGCCACAGCTCGAGGGAGGTGGCTGGCGTGATGCGCTGGATCTCTATCTGACCTTGTTGGGAGAGTATGGCCCGCCGAATCCGGAAGACAACGGCTACAACGAGAATCTCGCGCTGTTTCAACAGGGCAAGTGCGGCATCTGGGTGGATGCCACCGTGGCCGCATCCGCGGTGACCGATCCCGAGGCCTCCGAGGTCGCCGATCGCGTGGGGTTCGCTCTGGCGCCTGATAACGGACTGGACAAGCGCAGCAATTGGCTGTGGGCCTGGGCGCTCGCAATTCCCACCAGTTCCGAGCAGAGCGAGGCGGCCAAGCGCTTTGTCGCCTGGGCCACCTCCCGGGGCTATCAGGAACTGGTAGCCGAGCGAGAGGGCTGGTCCCAGGTGCCGCCGGGGACCCGTGCCTCGCTTTACGACAATCCGAGTTACCGCGAGGCCGCGCCCTACAGTGAGCTGGTGCTGGAATCGTTGAGAAGCGCCAATCCGGATGACCCGACGGTACAGGCGGTGCCCTATCGAGGCGTTCAGTACGTGGCGATCCCCGCTTTTCAGGGTATCGGTACGGCGGTGGGTAACCGCTTCGCCAAGGCGTTGGCCGGAGACATCTCCGCCGAGGAAGCCATCGAAGATGCTCAGTGGGTCACCGAGAAGGTGACCGAGCAGGCACGCTTTGCTCAGCAGTAGTGGCGATCGGCTCCTCGAAGGAAGCCGGCGGAACGGGTGAGCCCGCAGGTGCGACGTTCACCCGCAAGCGAGATGAGTGACACACAAGGAGGCGCCCATGGCGACATCCGGATTTGACCCGCAGCAATCTCTAGACAGCGTCGACGATGAACAGCTGCCGGTTCCGCCCCACAAGCAGCACGGTGCCAAGCACTTTCTCGGACTGTATGCCGCAGAACACGTGGCCGCGACCGAGTTCGTGATCGGTGCCACCTTCGTCGGCCTCGGTGCCGGCATCTGGGACATTCTGATCGGTCTGGTCATCGGCAACACCCTGGCGATACTGAGTTTCACCCTGATCACCGCACCGATCGCCGTCGGCACCCGGCTCAGTCTTTTCGCCTACCTGGAACGCATCGCCGGTAACGTCATGGCGAAGCTCTACAACGGCGCCAATGTGGTGATCTTTGCTGCCATCTCGGCGGCCATGATCACGGTCTCTGCTACCGCGGTGCGGGTGCTTTTCGATGTGCCACCTCAGGTGGCGCCCTATCCCACCGACATGGCCTTCGTCATCATCGCCTTTGCCGTAGGGGCCATCGTGGTGCTGGTCGCGGCCTTTGGCTTCAACGCCCTGAGCGAGTTCGCCAGCATCTGTGCACCCTGGCTGATGGTGATGTTCACCGCCGGCGGCATGGTATTGATACCGGCGCTGTCGGAGTCGGTGACCGGTTTTACCACCTTGACGAGTTTTTCGGATTTCGTCGCCATCGCCAGTGCCAGCGTATTCACCGGCATCAACGCCGATGGCGAACCGGGGATCGGGCTGTGGGAGGTCATCGGCTTCGCCTGGGCCGCCAATACCTTCGCCCACTTCGGACTGATCGACATGGCGCTTCTGCGCTATGCCCGCAAGAAGCGCTACGCCCTGGCCACCAGTACCGGCATGATGTTCGGCCACTACGTTGCCTGGATCTCGGCGGGCCTGATGGGGGCGGCCACCGCCGCCACCATGAAGCTCAGTATCCTGGTGGTCGACCCCGGCGATGTGGCGTTCTACGCGTTGGGAATGTCCGGCTTCGTGATCGTGATCGTGGCCGGCTGGACCACGGCGAATTCCAACCTGTACCGCGCCGGTCTGGCCGCCCAGGCGCTGATGCCCGAGGTCAAGCGCTGGAAGGTGACCATGCTGGTGGGGCTCGGGGTGATGGGCGCGAGCTGTTTCCCCTTCGTCTACCGCAGCATGTTGCCGCTGCTGACTTACGCCGGCCTGATCCTGGTGCCGGTGGGCGGCATCGCCTTTGCCGAGTACCAGCTGTTCCCGCGGCTCGGCATGACCCGCTACTGGGCCAACTTCAAGGGCCTTGCCGACAACCGTCCGGCGATCGCCAGCTGGGGTATCTCGCTGATCTTCGGTTTTGGGCTCAATGTCCTCGACGTGATGCCGTTCTACTACCTGTTCCTGCCGACCTGGTTTGTGTCGATCCTGGTCTACGTGGTGCTGGCGCGAAGGGCCGGTGCCTGTGAGGCCTATCCAGAGAAGGAAAAGGCCCAGCAGGAGTTCAACGAGCGGGTGGTCGAACATCACCGGCGCAAGGCGGCGGAAAAGTACCGCGAAGGCGTGGAGGACAAGACACTGCTATCCAAGTGCATCAAGGTGATGTGGGGGATCGTCGGACTGGGTGTGCCAGCGGTGCTGGCCTGGCGGGTGATGTTTGAAAGCCCCGACCTGTATCAGTACTACGTCAATCGTGAGCTGTTCTACGACATCACCATCTGGTGCACGGTTATCTACTTCGTCTTCGCCTACTGGGGCCTGCAGCGCTCCAAGCAGTTCAAGCGTCGGGAGCCCGAGGGCACACCGTCCCAGGCATCGACAGGTTGAGTAGAGGCAGAAAATAGCCGGAGCCTGGCCTGCGGTGGACGCCAAGGGCAGCCACAGGCCAGCGACGGCGGAAGGACGGTGGATCGCAGCCCTGGAGCGCCAAGATGGGAGCTGGACGAAGAGAAAGGAAGCGAAGCGAAGCGCAGAGCGGATGACAGCAAGCGCTGCAACAAGAAGGGGCCGCCCATGGGCGGCCCCTTCTCCTTTCTTTGGCCTGCCGGCAACCTCTCGGCACCGCCTGCCTTGCGGTCGTTCAGGCGCTCAGTGGGGCGTCGTCGACGTACTTGGGTTCGAAGCGACGACCGTTGAGGCGCTCGTTGTCCGGGTCGTTCTCGATCAGCACCTGCAGCGTCTCGCTGGCGCGATCACGCAGGCCCATGCCGAGGTAGCCTTCGACCATCACCGCCAGGGCGTCGCGGGTAGCCTCGGCCTGGGGGTAGTTCTCCAACACCCAGCGACCCCGCTGCACGGCGGCCATGTAGGCCTTCTTGCGCAGGTAGAAGTCGGCCACATGCAGCTCTTGCTGGGCCAGCAGGTTGCGCAGGTAGATGATGCGCTGTTGCGCGTCCGGGGCGTACGGACTGTCCGGATAGCGGGTGATCAGGTCGGTAAAGTCGGTGTAGGCGTCTCGGGTAGCGCCGAGGTCCCGCTCCGAGATATCGATGACCTTGAGCGACTCCAGGCTGAAACGACCGGCCTGCCAGGCGGCCAGCCCGCGCATGTAGTAGGCGTAGTCGACCTGCGCATGGTTGGGGTGCAGGCGAATGAAGCGGCTGGCGGCGGCCCGGGCGGCTTCCCAGTCATCCATCTCGTAGTAGGTATAGATGAGTTCGAGCTGGGCCTGTTCGGCGTAGTCGCCGAAGGGGAAGCGGGTGTCGATGGCTTCCAGGCGGTTCATGGCCGTGGTAAAGCTGCCGTTCTCCAGGGCCTGGCGACCTTCCTGGTAGAGCTGGCGTTCGGTGGCGCCGTCGTAGCGCTCTTCCTCGACGTCGTTGCTGGCGCAGCCGCCGAGTACCGCGCCCATCAACACCAGGGCGCCCAGGCGAGCGGCGGAAGTAGTGAAAACGCGCATCTTGGTCCTCGTGTCAAACAACCCGGGTCGGCCGTGGTAGAATCGGCCGCGATCCGCCCACTATAAAGCACCTTGCCTGGAAACGCAGTCTTCCTGCTGCGTGCCACGTGTTTTGTGCGCGAGTTGCCATCAATCTTCGATCCCCACAGAGAAGTGTTCCGAACCATGTCACAGACCCTCGACGTCCACAGTCGCATTCCCCTCGACATGGCAGGCTATCGCCTGGACCAGGCCGCAGCGGAATTGTTTGCCGACTATTCCCGGGAGCGGTTGAAGGGTTGGATCAAGGACGGTTCCCTGACCCTGGATGGGGCTGCGGCCAAGCCCAAGGACAAGGTCCACGGCGGTGAAAGGCTGGTGCTCAAGGCCCTCATCGAGGATGACACTCGCTTCGAGGCGCAGGATATTCCGCTTGAGGTGGTGTTCGAGGACGACCAGGTACTGGTGGTCAACAAGCCGCCGGGGCTGGTGGTTCACCCCGCTGCGGGCAACCCCGACGGGACCCTGCTCAATGCCTTGCTGCACCACTTTCCCGACGCCGCCACCTTGCCTCGTGCCGGTATCGTGCATCGCCTCGACAAGGACACCAGCGGGCTGATGGTGGTGGCCAAGTCCCTGGCCGCCCACGCTGACCTGGTAGCGCAGCTGCAGGCGCGTAGCGTGTCGCGGGAGTATGACGCCATCGTGGTGGGCAAGATGACCTCTGGCGGCACCGTGGATGCGCCGATCGGCCGGCATCCCAAGGACCGCAAGCGCCAGGCGGTTACCGCCTCGGGCAAGCCGGCGGTGACCCACTATCGGGTGGTGGAACGCTTTCGTGCCCATACCCACGTTCGCTGCAAGCTGGAGACCGGCCGTACTCACCAGATTCGCGTGCACATGGCGCACCGGCGCTTTCCATTGATCGGCGACCCGGTTTACGGTGGGCGACTCAAGCTGCCGCCCGGAGCGGAGCAGACGCTCAAGGAGATCCTGCGCGAGTTTCCGCGCCAGGCGCTGCACGCGCGTCGACTGGCCTTCGTCCACCCGAGTCGCGGTGAGGAGGTCAGCTTCCAGGCGCCGCTGCCGGATGACCTGCTGATGCTGCTGGACTTCCTGCGTGACGATGCGGAGACCATGCAATGATCGATGCCCTCGACCTGCGCCCCAGCGTGATCGTGCCCGACTGGCCTGCTCCGGCCAATGTCGGTGCCTTCGTCACCACCCGCGAGACCGGCCCCAGTCAGGGACCCTACGCCGCCTTCAACCCGGCGAGTCACGTCGGCGACAAGCCGGAACATGTGGAGCTTTGTCGGCGCCAGTTGAGCAAGGAACTGGGCGATGAGCGTCCGCTGCTGTGGCTCGATCAGGTCCACGGCGCCAGCGTCCAGCATGGTTTCAGTGACACCATACCCAAGGCCGATGCCTCGGTGGCGACCACCCGTGACTACGCCTGCGTGATACTGACGGCGGACTGTCTGCCGGTGTTCTTCTGTGATCGTAGCGGTGAGCGCGTGGCGCTGGCCCATGCAGGCTGGCGCAGCCTGGCCGGTGGCGTGCTGGAGGCTACCGTGGCCTCCCTGGGCACTGCGCCTGGGGAACTGATGGCCTGGTTGGGGCCGGCGATCTCCAACGCTCAGTTCGAGGTTGGCCCCGAGGTGCGTGAGGCCTTCTGCGGCGTGCACCCCGAGGCAGCCAGCGCCTTTGAACCGAGTCCCTATCGCCTGGGGCACTATATGGCGGACCTTTACAAGCTGGCGCGTCTGCGGCTTGAACGTCTTGGCGTCTCCCACGTCAGCGGCGGGCACTTCTGCACCGCCTGTGAATCACGCTTCTATTCCCATCGTCGTGACGACGGCGTCACCGGGCGCATGGCCAGCGTGATCTGGCTGCGATAGAACGGACCGACGTCGTACTTTTCCCGAGACTCCCCTCTAGACGTGAAACTGCTTCACTAGACTTGAAACGTCCCTAAAGCACCGCCATATCTCTGTCAAGTCACATTGACAGGGTCAAGCGGTGCGTCCGAACGCATCGCCATCCCGAAAGGAGATATCGATGCGTTTTGACAAGTTTACCGCCAAGCTGCAGCAGGCTATCGCCGACGCCCAGTCCCTCGCCGTGGGGCGCGGGCACAATCAGATGGAACCTGCGCACCTGCTGCTGGCGCTGCTCGACAACCGCGACACCGGCGTCAAGGCGCTGGTACAGAAGGCGGGGGGCGACGCCGGTCGGCTGCGTGACGCCCTGGCGGGCCAGATCGACGATCTGCCCCAGGTCGCCCAGTTCGACGGCGAAGTGCAGCCGTCCCGGGATCTGATCAAGCTGTTCAACCTCACCGATGCCGAGGCCCAGAAGCGTGGCGATCAATACATCGCCAGTGAACTGGTACTGCTGGCGGCAATCGCCATGAAGCATGCCGTGGCCAAGGCGCTGACCCAGGCTGGCCTTGCGCGCAAGTCGCTGGAGGGCGCCATCGATAGCGTGCGCGGTGGCCAGAAGGTGGATGACGCCAACGCCGAGGACAGCCGCGAGGCGCTGGAGAAGTACACCCTGGATCTGACCCAGCGGGCCGCCGACGGCAAGCTGGATCCGGTGATCGGGCGTGACGACGAGATCCGTCGCACCATCCAGGTGCTGCAGCGGCGCACCAAGAACAACCCGGTGCTGATCGGCGAGCCCGGCGTCGGCAAGACCGCCATCGTCGAGGGGCTGGCCAGCCGCATCATCAACGGCGAGGTGCCCGAGGGGCTCAAGGACAAGCGCGTGCTGTCGCTGGACATGGGCTCGCTGCTGGCTGGCGCCAAGTTTCGCGGTGAATTCGAGGAGCGCCTGAAGGCGGTGCTCAACGAGCTGTCCCAGGAAGAAGGGCGGGTCATCCTGTTCATCGACGAATTGCACACCATGGTCGGTGCGGGCAAGGCCGAGGGCGCCATGGACGCCGGCAACATGCTCAAGCCGGCGCTGGCCCGGGGTGAGCTGCACTGTGTCGGTGCCACCACCCTGGACGAGTACCGCAAGTACATCGAGAAGGATGCGGCGCTGGAGCGGCGTTTCCAGAAGGTGCAGGTGGACGAGCCCAGCGAGGAAGACACGGTGGCGATCCTGCGTGGCCTCAAGGAGCGCTACGAGGTGCACCACGGCGTCGACATTACCGACGGCGCGATCATCGCGGCGGCCAAGCTGTCGACGCGCTACATCACCGATCGTCAGCTGCCGGACAAGGCCATCGACCTGATCGACGAGGCGTCGTCGCGCATTCGCATGGAGCTCGACTCCAAGCCGGAGGAAATGGACCGTCTGGATCGTCGCCTGATCCAGTTGAAGATGGAGCGCGAGCACCTCAAGAAGGAAACCGACGAGGCCTCACGCAAGCGCCTCGATACCCTTGAGGAACAGATCGGCGAGCTCGAGCGCGAGTACGCCGACCTGGACGAGATCTGGAAGGCCGAGAAGGCCAGCATCCAGGGCGCGGCCCAGTTCAAGGACGAGCTAGACCGGGCACGGGTCGACCTGGAGCAGGCTCGCCGCCAGGGTGACCTGGGGCGGATGTCGGAACTGCAGTACGGGGTGATTCCGGAGCTCGAAAAGAAGATTGCCGAGAGCGGCGATGCCGAGGCGGACACTCGTCACCACAAGCTTTTGCGCTCCAACGTCACCGAGGAGGAAATCGCCGAGGTGGTGTCACGCTGGACCGGCATTCCGGTGGCCAAGATGCTCGAGGGCGAGCGCGACAAGCTCCTGCGCATGGAGGAGGCCCTGCACGAGCGGGTCATCGGTCAGGACGAGGCGGTCACCGCCGTGGCCAACGCGGTGCGGCGCTCCCGCGCGGGCTTGGCCGACCCCAACCGGCCCAACGGCTCCTTCCTGTTTCTCGGCCCGACCGGGGTGGGTAAGACCGAACTGTGCAAGTCGCTGGCCAACTTCCTGTTCGACACCGAGGAAGCCATGGTGCGCATCGACATGTCCGAGTTCATGGAGAAGCACTCGGTGGCGCGGTTGATCGGCGCGCCTCCCGGCTATGTCGGCTATGAAGAAGGCGGCTACCTGACCGAAGCGGTGCGCCGCAAACCCTATTCGGTGCTGCTGCTCGACGAGGTGGAGAAGGCCCACCCGGACGTCTTCAACATCCTGTTGCAGGTGCTGGAGGATGGTCGCCTGACCGACGGCCAGGGGCGCACGGTGGATTTCCGCAACACCGTCATCGTGATGACCTCCAACCTGGCGTCCGACATCATCCAGCAGTTCGGTGGTGACGACGCCGACTACGACAGCATGCGCCAGACGGTGATGGAGGTGGTCGGAAGCCACTTCCGGCCTGAGTTGATCAACCGCATCGATGAAGTGGTGGTGTTCCACGCCCTCGGCCAGGATCAGATCCAGGCGATCGCCGGCATCCAGCTTGAACGTCTGCGCACGCGGTTGGCAGAACACGATCTCGGGCTCACGGTCTCCGACGAGGCGTTGGCACTGTTGGCAGTGGTCGGCTTCGACCCCGTCTATGGCGCTCGTCCGCTCAAGCGCGCCCTGCAGAGCCGGATCGAGAACCCGCTGGCACAGGACCTGCTGGCCGGCAAGTTCAGCGCTGGCGACGTGATCCGCGTGGTCGCCGACGATGGTCAGTTACGTTTCGACCGCTGACCACGGGTCGATCACGCAAGAAGGCCCCTTCATCAAGGAGGGGCCTGATGCCTTCGGCTGGCATTCGTGCATGATGGGTAATTCGAATACCCATTCTCAAGCAAATGGTTAATCGGTCGCTATACTGAAGGTCAGGTTGCGTCCTGTGACCCCCTTGCCCGCCCGGTTCCCCACCCGGCGGGCTTTTTCGTGGCGTTCCTCAAGGCTTGGGCTCTGCCCGAAAGGGCAACGAGCGCGGGCTTATTCTTGCCAAGCCCTAGGGCTTGTCTGAAAAGTGCCTGCGCTCGGTAATACGGCGTTAAAAATCGGATCAAAATGCTCATTTACACCCCGTAAACTGCGCTTTCTCACCGATTTTTGCCTTGTCTAACCTTCGCTCGTCGACTTTTCGGACAGCGCCTAGCGCGTCGCCCGGGCGCCGGACAGGTGCACGCGTCGCAGGCGTACGTTGTCGCCCACCAGGTGCTTTTGCAGTTCCTCGAGACTGACGTTCTTGGTCTCTGGCATCAGGAATATCACGAACACCAGTTGCAGCAGCATCATTACCGCGAAGAAGGCGAACACCGGCCCGCCGCTGAAGGTGCCCAGCACCCAGGGCATGACCAGGGTGATCAGCGCAGCGAAGACCCAGTGGATCGAGGCACCGAAGGATTGGCCGCGGGCACGCACGTGGTTGGGGAAGACCTCGGAGATGAACACCCAGATGACCGCACCCTGACTGATGGCATGGGCAGCGATGAACAGTCCCAGCAGCAGCGGGACTTCGAGTCCGCCCAGGGCGTCGGCGAAGAAGGCGCGAGAGATCAGCACCAGCGACACTAGATAGCCGGCCGAGCCGATGAACAGCAGGGTACGGCGGCCGAAGCGGTCGATCAGCGACATCCCGATCATGGTGAAGACCAGGTTGACCAGACCAATGCCGGCGGTGGACAGAAGCGCTGCCTGGCTACCGAGTTCGGCGGCTTCGAGCACCCGGGGGGCATAGTAGATGATGAAGTTGATGCCCGAGAGCTGGTTGAAGAAGGCGATCAGGAAGGCCAGCAGAATCGGCAGACGATAGCGACGCGAGAAGAAGGGGGCCTTGGCGGACGCTTCGTCGGTTTCGGCGGCGCGAATGGCGTTGATCTCGGCGTCGACATCGGCATCAGGGTTGATCTGGCGAAGTACCTGGCCGGCTTCCTCGATAGCGTTCTTCTTGAGGATGAGCCAGCGCGGACTGCGCGGGACACGGGTGATCATCAGGGTGTAGATCAGTGCAGGGATGGCCTCGATACCCAGCATCCAGCGCCAGGCGTCGTCGCTCATCAGGCTGCCGATTACATAGTTGGAGACGAATGCCATGAGGATGCCGAAGACGATATTGAACTGGTACATGGCGACCAGAAAGCCGCGATGGCGCGGCGGGGCGATCTCGGAGATATAGGTGGGGGCCGCCACCGACGAGATGCCGACGCCGATGCCGCCGATCAGGCGGAAGAAGGCGAACAGCCAGGGGTCGGACACCACCGCCGAGCCCACCGCGGAGACCAGGTACAGCACACCGATCATCAGCAGGGTGGCGCGCCTTCCCAGCGCATCGGTGGGCCAGTTGCCGAAGATGGCACCGATCACGGTGCCCCAAAGGGCCATGGACATGATCAGCAGGCCATGCTGCAGGTCGCTGAGACCCCACAGCGCCTGGATGGGCTTGTCGGCCCCGGAGATGACCGCGGTGTCGAAGCCGAACAGGAATCCTGCCAGCGCCACGGTGATGGACCATTGCACGATGCGAGACATGTAGTGCTACCTCCTGTGAAAGGGGGGCGTTGTTGTGGTTGTCTAGGGCTTGTCTGAAAAGTGCCTGCGCTCGGTAATACGGCGTTAAAAATCGGATCAACATGCTCATTTACACCCCGTAAACTGCGCTGTCTCACCGATTTTTGCCTTGTCTAACCTTCGCTCGTCGACTTTTCGGACTGCGCCTAGAGAAATCCTTGGATGAATCGATTCTCTCTTGAGGCGTCAGCGATCCAGATGGCAAGTGTCAGCGACCCGATTCGAAAGCGTCGGCGAGTCGTTCGCTGATCGTCAGCGGTGCCGATCAGACCCGGGGCGGGGCAGAGAGAAACTCTCCTGTCGTCATGCTCCGGCTGTCGTGGCGACTTTCCGCCGCACCCTCTCCATCGGTGTCTGGTAAAGTAAGTGAATCGTGTCACCTGGCGTCATTACAGCAGCGTCATGGCCAGATTTCGAGAAAACGGCGTTAGACATTGGTCTTGCTGCACCCGCGAAAAGAGGCCTTTCAGAGTGCTCTGACCGAGCGCGATGGGAACGGCGGTTGACAGTCACAGAGCGCTATTGGAATCTTGAGGGTTCCTGACTGCGGGCGCGGCACGATGGGTGACCCCCAACGCCGCGTGAAGGGTAGGCCAATGGGCCTCTACCCGCCGAAGGACTACCAGGTTCGGGTTAACCGCCCCGCCTGGCCAACGCCCCGACGCGGTGACCCGCCGTGATGAGAGTGCAGGCCCCAACCGGGCCGACGGACGCCAGGGTTTGGCATCAGGTGCCGGTGCGCCGGCAGCAGCATACCGCTGCACTCGACTTCGTACCCACGACAGGTGCGAATCGCACTCGAGACCTCCAGGGGAGATACATCTGTGGAATTGCTTTCAGGCGCGGACATGATCGCCCGCTTCCTCCAGGATGAGGGCGTGGAATACATCTACGGCTATCCGGGCGGCGCCGCACTACACATCTACGATGCCTTGTTCCGTCAGGACAAGGTCAAGCACATCCTGGTTCGCCACGAGCAGGCCGCGACCCACGCCGCCGACGGCTATGCACGGGCGTCCGGCAAGCCCGGGGTGGTACTGGTCACCTCGGGTCCGGGGGCCACCAATGCGGTGACCGGCATCGCCACTGCCTATATGGACTCGATCCCGATGGTCGTGCTCTGTGGTCAGGTGATGAGCCATCTGATCGGTGACGATGCCTTCCAGGAGACCGATATCGTCGGTGTCACCCGGCCGATCGTGAAGCACAGTTTCTCGATCAAGCACCCGAGCGAGATTCCCGAGGTGCTCAAGAAGGCCTTCTATCTCGCCGCCACCGGGCGTCCCGGTCCGGTGCTGGTGGATATACCCAAGGACATGACGGCGCCCACCGAGCGCTACGAGTACGTCTATCCGAAGAAGGTCAAGATCCGCTCGTACAACCCGGTCAGTCGCGGCCATACCGGACAGATCAAGAAGGCCGTCGAGCTGATGCTCAAGGCCCGTCGTCCGGTGTTCTACACCGGTGGTGGCGTGGTCCAGGGGCGTGCTTGCGAGGGGCTGACCGATCTGGTCAAGCAGCTCGGCTTTCCGATCACCACCACCTTGATGGGCATCGGGGCTTACCCCCAGAGCGACGATCAGTGCCTGGGCTGGCTCGGCATGCACGGCTCCTATGAGTCCAACATGGCGATGCATCACGCCGACCTGGTGATCGCCATCGGCGCGCGTTTCGACGATCGTGTGACCAACAATACCTCGAAGTTCTGCCCCACGGCCAAGATCATCCACGTGGATATCGACCCCAGCTCGGTGTCCAAGACGGTGCGCGCAGACGTGCCCATCGTTGGACCTGCGGCCAGCGTGATCAACGAAATGATCAGCCTGGTGCAGGGCCATGAGATCGCCAATCCCGACGCGCTCAAGGACTGGTGGAAGACCATCGACGAGTGGCGCGACGAGCGCAAGGGCAAGCTCTACGAGCCGTCCAGGCCCGGCGAGGTGCTCAAGCCGCAGGAGGTGATCGAGGCCATCTGCCGGGTGACTCGTGGCGAGGCGTACGTCACCACCGACGTGGGTCAGCACCAGATGTTCGCAGCCCAGTACTACAAGTTCGACAAGCCTAACCGGCTGATCACCTCCGGTGGACTCGGCACCATGGGCTTCGGTTTTCCCGCGGCCATGGGCGTCAAGCAGAACTTCCCCGATGAGGAGGTCGTCTGCGTGACCGGCGAAGGAAGCTTCCAGATGATGATGCAGGAACTCTCCACCTGTAAGCAGTTCGGTGGTGGGGTCAAGATCATCAATCTCAACAACGGCTCGCTGGGCATGGTGCGCCAGTGGCAGGACCTCAACTACAAGTCCCGCCATGCTCACTCCTACATGGAGTCGCTGCCGGACTTCCAGATGCTGATCGAGGCCTACGGTTTCACCGCGCTCAGGGTCGAGAAGAAAGAGGATCTGGAAGAGGCGCTGGCGCGTACCTTCGCCGACACCCATGAGCTGGTGTTCCTCGACGTCGCGGTGGACCCGCACGAGCACGTCTATCCGATGCAGGTGCCTCTGGGCTCCATGCGTGACATGCTGCTTTCCAAGACGGAGCGGACCTGATGCGACATATCATCTCGATTCTGATGGAAAACGAACCGGGTGCGCTGTCGCGGGTCGTGGGGCTGTTCTCCCAGCGCAACTTCAACATCGAAACCCTCAACGTGGCGCCCACCGATGACCCGACCCTGTCGCGTCTGACCGTGACCACCGTCGGGGACGACCGGGTGATCGAGCAGATCACCAAGCACCTCAACAAGCTGATCGACGTGGTCAAGCTGGTGGATCTCACCGAAGGCAACCATATCGAGCGTGAGTTGATGCTGGTGAAGGTCAAGGCGCTGGGCGCTGCCCGCGATGAGGTCAAGCGCACGGTAGACATCTTCCGTGCCCAGATCGTCGACGTCACCCCGAGTCTGTACACCGTGCAGATCACCGGCGATGCCGAGAAGCTCGACGCCTTCCTGCAGGCGATGGGCCCCGTGGGCATTCTCGAAGTAGCGCGCACCGGCGTCTCGGGTATCGCCCGTGGTGACAAGGTGCTGAGCCTCTAGCAAGCCGCTGGCCCTGGTGGGCAGCCGGTGAACCTGTTACGCCGCCTCTCGGGGCGGCGTTTTCGTGCCCGGCCTCAACGCTCCACGACTTCCTGCCACAGGGCATCGATCAACGGGCTCTTCAGGCGCCGCTCCAGCACACAGAGGCCCACGTCGTAGTGCGGCAGTTCCGGCTTGACCGGGAGTATTCTCACGCGTTCGGCCAGCGGGCTCGCCTCCAGCACGATGCGTGGCACCACACCGATGCCGAAGCCGAGTCCGACCATACTGACGATGGCTTCGTGGCCGGCTACCTGGGCGTAGATGGTCGGGGTCACGCCCAGCGCCTTGAACCAGGTGTCGGCCAGTTCCCGCGATAGCCCAGCCTCCGACAGGATCATTGGCACCCCTTGCCACTGTGTCTGGCTCGGGCTCATCGGCTGCTGTGGCACCCACGGTCGTTGCTCTTGTGGGGCGATGAACACCAGTGCCGAACGGGTCAGCGACTTGAAGGCGAGACCATCGGGCAGGCGGCGCGGGCGTGAGGTAATGGCCATGTCTTCGTCGCCGGCCAGCACTCGCTGGATGGCTCGGGCTGGGTCGCCGGTGTGCAGCTTGAGCTCGATGGCGGGATAGCGCTGGCGGAAGTCGGCCAGCAGGCTGTAGAGAAAGCTGTAGCTCGCGGTCACCGAGCAGTAGATGCTGATTTCACCACTGAGGCGCTTGGCCTCGCTCTGCAACGATAGGCGGACCTGTTCCCACTCTTCCAGGGCTTCCTTGGCATAGCGCTGGAAGCGCTTTCCCTGGGGGGTCAGCACCACGTGGCGATTGTCACGGTTGAACAGCACCACGCCGAGCTGTTGTTCCAGTTGGCGAATGGAGCGGCTCAGGGTCGATGGGCTCACGTGGCAGGCCTCGCTGGCACGGCCGAAGTGCAGTGAATCGGCCAGCATCAGAAAGTGCTTCAGGGGGCGGAAGTCCATGGGGAGTCCTGACCTGTAATTGCATATTTTGGCACGTAGTATTGCAAATATAGCGTTTTACGCAATACGGGCGCTGGCGTAAGGTGGGATGCATCGACGGAGGGCGAGCCCTCTCGTCTGCCCAGCGCCGCACAAGACGGCGCGGGTGGCCATCAACGCTGAACGCAACACGACACAGACAAGATCTCTTCTATCGCCGAGCAGGCACTCGTTTTCAGGAGCACCAGATGCGCGTTTATTACGACAAGGACTGCGATCTTCAGCTGATCCAGAACAAGCAGGTCACCATCGTCGGTTACGGCTCCCAGGGCCACGCCCACGCCAACAACCTGAAGGAATCCGGCGTCAGCGTCACCGTCGCGCTTCGCCCGGGTTCTTCTTCCGCCGCCAAGGCGGAGGCCGCCGGCCTGAAGGTGGCCTCTGTGGCCGAGGCTTGCCAGTCCGCCGACGTCGTCATGGTGCTGGCGCCGGACGAGAACCAGAAGGCTATCTACGAGCAGGAAATCGAGCCGAACCTCAAGGAAGGCGCTACCCTGGCCTTCGCCCACGGCTTCAACATCCACTACAACCAGATCGAGCCGCGCAAGGATCTGGACGTGGTGATGATCGCCCCCAAGGCGCCGGGCCACACTGTGCGCTCCGAATTCGCCCGTGGCGGCGGTATTCCTGACCTGATCGCCATCCACCAGGATGCCACCGGCCAGGCCAAGGAACTCTGCCTGTCCTACGCCGCCGCCATCGGTGGTGGCCGCAGCGGCATCATCGAGACCACCTTCAAGGACGAGACCGAAACCGACCTGTTCGGTGAGCAGGCTGTCCTGTGTGGTGGCGCTGTCGAACTGGTCAAGGCCGGCTTCGAGACCCTGACTGAAGCGGGCTACGCCCCTGAAATGGCCTACTTCGAGTGTCTCCACGAGCTCAAGCTGATCGTTGACCTTATGTACGAAGGCGGCATCGCCAACATGAACTACTCCATCTCCAACAATGCGGAGTATGGCGAGTACGTGACCGGCCCTGAGGTCATCAACGACGAGTCGCGTGCCGCCATGCGCAACGCCCTCAAGCGTATCCAGACCGGCGAGTACGCCAAGATGTTCATCAACGAGGGCAACAGCAACTACCCCTCGATGACCGCACGTCGTCGCCTGAACGCCGAGCACGAGATCGAGCAGGTCGGTGAGAAGCTCCGTGGCATGATGCCCTGGATCGCCGCCAACCAGCTTGTCGACAAATCCAAGAACTGATGGGTTCCTGGTAACCCATCGTCGGGCTTGCCCGCCGATGGGGACAGAAACGGGGGAGGAGCACACTCAGTGCTCCTCCCCCGTTGCGTCATGGGTGAACGACTGAGTGGTCATGGTGCTGCCGCATGAATCCTGCGCTGTGCCTTGCGTTTGGCCCGCAGGTGCCCGAGGCTGGGGGAGAGGGCGGCTGCCGCGAGGTTGGCGGTAACGGCCGGCCGGTCGTGTAGAATGATCCCATACTCGAAGCCAATGGATGACAGAGATGAGCGAAGACGCAGGCAAGCGTGAGCAGGAACCACGAGAGCCCCAGGATGAAGATCTGGCCAGCGCCTTCATGCGGGAATCCGAAGTCGTGGAAGAAGCGGTCGAGGACGGCAAGAAGGTGCGACGGCGGGGGATCTACCTGTTGCCGAACCTGTTCACCACCTCGGCGCTGTTTTCGGGATTCTTCGCCGTTGTCGCCGCCCTCAATGGCGATTTCACCGCCGCTTCGGTGGCCATCTTCATCGCCATGGTGCTCGATGGCCTCGACGGCCGGGTAGCCAGGCTGACCAATACACAAAGCGAGTTTGGCGCCGAATATGACAGCCTTGCTGACATGATCTCCTTTGGCATGGCGCCGGGGCTTGTCGCCTTTACCTGGATCCTGCAGGACATCGGCAAGACCGGATGGGTGGTGGCGTTCCTGTACGTGGCCTGTGCGGCGCTTCGCCTGGCGCGGTTCAACGTGCAGATCGGCAGCGTCGACAAGAAGTGGTTCATCGGCTTGCCCAGCCCGTCGGCGGCGGCGCTGGTGGCGGCCAGTGTGTGGACGTTCCACAGCTTCGACGCCACCGCTCTTGGCTTCAAGCTGTTGATGCTGCTGGTGGTGGGGGCGGCTGGCATTTTGATGGTCAGCAACATTCGCTACTACAGCTTCAAGGATGTCGATCTCAAGGGGCCAGTGCCCTTTGTGGCCCTGCTGGCCATCGTGCTGGGATTTGTCGTGATCTCGATCGAGCCGTCGGTCATGCTGTTGCTGCTGTTCGGTACCTATGTGGCGTCCGGTCCGACGATGGCGCTGATGCGCAAGCTCAAGACCTAGCCCAGGATCATCTTGCGGTAACAATACAGGCCGATGTGAGCAGCAAGCCCAACGCTTCGTTATACTGACGACCGACAGGAACGCCCGCCTAGCGCGGGCGTTCCTGTTCTTGTATGAGTGCCGA
Organism: Halomonas sp. BN3-1; assembly: GCF_003056325.1. NCBI lineage: Bacteria > Pseudomonadati > Pseudomonadota > Gammaproteobacteria > Oceanospirillales > Halomonadaceae > Halomonas > Halomonas sp. BN3-1. The sequence continues at coordinate 227,839 of NZ_PYVV01000009.1, forward strand.
AAGCGCCTTCTGGGGCTGTCTGTGCATTCATCCACAGGGGGGCTTCCATAGAGCGGTGTGGACAAGATGGTGCCGCTGTTGGATCGACACTGCTCGATGATCTGGTATTTTTTTCCGAAAAGCGCTTGCCAAGGCCGGAGGTGATGCGTAAAGTACGCATCCGCTGCCGGCGACGAGCAAACGTCACAGGCGGTGAAGGGTGGTAAAAGTGATTGTTTTGAAAAGACTTTTTCAGGTCTTCGAAAAATTCTCCACTTGACGGGCAACGAGAAATCGATAGAATGCTCGCCACTCGATCGGAGTCGCCAGGACGGCATCGCAGGATGTGCGTCAGGCTCGCTTCGCTTTCTCTTGGGTCCTGCAGGCATCGCTTGCACGGCGAAAAAAGAAAGCCTTGACGAAACGCTTCGATTCTGTAGAATACGCCTTCCTCGCAGGGCGCTGTGACAAGGGCTCGGGTTAACGATTCGGGCTGCGGCGCAGCAAAGCGAGACGCTCTTTAAGCTCTCTATAGAGTCCAGAGCATGCTCTTTAATAATTTGATCAGGTAATTCATGTGGGCGCTTGCCGATGAGTCAGTGACACTGTCACTGAAATATCAAGGCAAGCGACTCGTCAAACGAGACGTTTGAACCTTGAGCCAAGTTTGGTCC